>NZ_CP031423.1:3300000-3555647 GCF_003991875.1 Microbacterium lemovicicum | reverse complement strand
CTCGCCAGGCTGTGTGCAAGGCTTGTGGATAATGTCAGGCCCGAATCGCGGGTTTGAGTTATGACGCGGGTCGGCTTAGTCTAGATCGGTTGACTTATGCCTTCCCGGCAGTCCCACATCCGCACGTCCCCGGTCGAGAGCGTCCCGGTGACACCAGACCCGGAAGTAATCCCATGAGCAAGCGCACTTTCCAGCCCAACAACCGCCGTCGCGCCAAGAAGCACGGCTTCCGTGCCCGCATGCGCACCCGCGCCGGCCGTGGCATCCTCGCGGCCCGTCGCGCCAAGGGCCGCACCGAGCTCTCGGCCTGACCCACCGGTGCTCGCGCGGCCGAACCGACTGACCCGCGGGACGGATTACAAGACCGTCGTCCGCAGGGGCCGTCGGTGCGCGGGCGCGCACACGATCACCTATGTGTCGAAGACGGCGGACCCGTCATCGTCGACCCGCTTCGGCTTCATCGTCAGCAAGCAGGTCGGCGGCGCCGTGGTGCGCAACACCGTGCGCCGGCGGCTGAAGGCGGTCTGCGCCGAGGCGCTGGCGGAGCTTCCCTCCGGCACGGACGTCGTGATCAGAGCCCTGCCCGCGGCCGCGGCAGCCTCGTTCGGAGATCTCCGTGCGGAGGTCTCCCGGTGTCTGGCCCGGAGGGCGGCATGAGCTCGGCGACGCTGCCGGTGTCCTCGGTGGGCCACGGGCATCTGCACTCCTCCACGGTGTGGGGTGCGATCCCGCTCCTGCCGCGTAATGCGGCTCTCGCCTTTCTCCATGGTTATCGTGCGACGATTTCCCATACATATGGAGATGTCTGCAAGTACTACCCGTCCTGCTCGGCCTACGCCGTCGGCGCAGTCCAGCAGCACGGAGCGGTCAAGGGAGCGGCGCTGGCTGCCGCTCGCCTGGCTCGATGCCACCCGTGGGCGGTCGGCGGCATCGACGACGTGCGTCCGCATCCCCGCTTCGCCCACGAATTGACCCGGCACGGATTCGTCGTGCCACCCGGAAAGGACTGACCCGTGGATCTGCTCGGTACCATCCTCTGGCCCCTGAAGTGGCTGGTGGAGCTCGTGCTGGTCGCGTGGCACTCCGTCCTGACCGCCGTCGGCCTCCCCGCCGCCGCCGGCATCACCTGGGTGCTGGCGATCGTCGGTCTCGTGATCGTCGTCCGCGCCGCTCTGATCCCGCTCTTCGTCAAGCAGATCAAGAGCCAGCGCAAGATGATGGAGATCGCCCCCGAACTGCGCAAGGTGCAGGAGAAGTACAAGGGCAAGCGTGATCAGCTCTCTCGCGAGGCGATGAGCCGCGAGACCATGGCGCTGTACAAGAAGCACGGCACGACACCGGTGTCGAGCTGCCTGCCGCTTCTCGTGCAGATGCCCGTGTTCTTCTCGCTCTACAGCGTGCTCAGCTCGATCAAGACCAACGCGGTCAACAACGTCGGCGGTGTGGGGCTCTTGAACCCCGAGCTGACGAAGGAGTTCTACGACGCGAAGCTGTTCGACGTGGCATCCCTGCACACCACCCTGGTGGAGGCGTGGAGTCAGCCCGACGGTCAGATCACGGTCGTGATCCTGATCGTGCTCGTCGTCCTCATGATCGCGTCGCAGTTCTTCACGCAGCTTCAGATCATCTCGAAGAACCTGTCGCCCGAGGCCAAGACCGGCCAGGCGTACCAGATGCAGAAGATCATGCTCTACATCCTTCCGCTGGGCTTCATCTTCTCCGGTGTCTTCTTCCCGCTGGGTGTCGTCATCTACTGGTTCACGAGCAACCTGTGGACGATGGTGCAGCAGTTCATCGTCATCCGTGAGATGCCGACCCCCGGCTCCGACGCGGCCAAGGCCCGTGAGGAGCGCCTGGCGCGCAAGGGCAAGGCCCTCGATGCGAGCGGCAAGATCATCTCGATGGAGAAGTACCAGGCCGAGCAGCAGCGCCTCCTCGAGGAGGCCGAGCGCGCCAAGGCCGTCGCCCCGAAGCGTCAGCAGCCCGTCGGCAAGCAGCGCGCGAAGAAGCAGTCGCAGGCTGCGCCGGTGCAGAACGCCAACAAGAGCACGGCCGCGCCGCGGACCGCTTCACCGCGGCCGACGGACCCGGCCGCCGGCGCGACGTCCTGACCTCCGGCGCCGTCCGCGGCCTCTGATCTCGCCGATTCCACGTCGGCCCCGACCCCGTTCTGACGAGGAAAAATGACCGATACGTCCGGTAACACGTCCACCGACACCGCGCCGGAGCGTGCCGTGTCGACCGTCGAGCAGCTCGAGGAAGAGGGCGACGTCGCCGCGGACTACCTCGAGGGACTCCTCGACATCTCCGACATCGACGGAGACCTCGCTCTCGACGTGCGTGGTGGGCGTGCCTACGTGTCGGTCGAGGCCGACGAGTCGGACTCCCTCCGGCTGCTGGCCGACCCCGACACCGTGCAGGCGCTCCAGGAGCTGACGCGCATCGCCGTGCAGACGAAGACCGGTCGGTTCTCCCGGCTCATCCTCGACGTCGGCGGATCACGCGACACGCGCCAGCGCGAGCTCGAGGTGCTGGTCGACCGCGCCATCGCGCGTCTGGACGAGGGCGGCTCGCAGGCGTCGCTTCCGGCCATGTCGAGCTACGAGCGCAAGCTCATCCACGACATCGTCGCGGAGAAGGGCTTCGTCTCGGAGTCCTACGGTGACGGCGCCGACCGCCACACGGTCATCCGTCGATCCTGATCCCGCGCGTGCCATGAGCGAGCTCGAGCAGGAGCCGGATGCCGCGGCACCCGTCTTCGGCGACCGCATCGACATCGCGCGCGCGTTCACACGTGCACTGGCCGTCCATGGCGAGGAGCGCGGCCTCATCGGGCCGCTCGAGCTTCCGCGGCTGTGGACGCGCCACATCCTGAACAGCGCCGTGGCGGCTCCGCTGTTCTCGGGCACGGTGGGCGACGTCGGATCCGGCGCAGGGCTGCCGGGGATGGTGCTCGCGATCGCGCGCCCCGACCTTCAGTTCGTGCTCATCGAGCCGATGGAGCGTCGCGTGGCGTGGCTGACGGAACAGACGGACGAGCTCGGTCTGGACAACGTGGACATCGTGCGCGCACGTGCGGAGGACTGGGATCGCGGGCGCGTGCTCGATGTCGTCACAGCCCGCGCCGTCAGCGCGCTCAAGACGCTGATCCCGCTGACGGCTCCCCTGGTCCGCAGCGGCGGCGAGCTCGTTCTGCTCAAGGGAGCGAGTGTCGCCGGCGAGATCGACGCGGCGAGGAAGCAGATCCGCGCCTTCGGTCTGTCGGACGTGCGTGTCGAGTTCGCCGGCGAGGACCTCGTCGTTGAGCCGACGCGCGTGCTGCGAGCCAATGTCCGCTTATTTGGCCCTTGACCGGGTGTTTTATCGAATCACCCGCGACCAGGCCCTAGTTGGTGGCGGGCGCGGTGGCAGTCGGTCCTCCTCTGCCGCACTTTGAGAGCGGTGGCTGCCTTAGCTCTAACTCCGCCGTGCGGGGGCGTCCCTAGTGCCACCACCGCGATCGTCGACAGCGGGCGGGGCGTGCGATCGGCGTGTCTGGCATAAGTGGCACCCGGTTCCTCTTCGATTCGTGTGCCGCAGGGTTTCACGTGAAACATGCTTCGTGTCGCGAAAGCACTCGTCGCGCTCAACCCGATCCATAGGAAAGCCGGACCCCTGACTCCGCGGCGGGCGCGCGCCGACATTCCCTGAAACGCAAATCCGGGCCGAGCCAGCTGATCTGCTTCATGGCCTCCTCGACGTGGGCGCGCTCGGGGTGGATACGTCTGAGCAATGCGTATCGCATCCAATCGAACCAAGGGCCCGATACATGTCCCTTCTTCGTGTTTCACGTGAAACGAGCGGACAATGTGCCTCTCATTGCGTCGTTTGTTGGTGGATGGTCAACATGGCGCTCCCGGATATACCGCTGCGCCACATCCAACCAAGGCGGATTCGGCGTCAGTATCTAAGCCACCGTCGGTGCATGCTTGGATATGGGTGCAGCTGCAGATTCGCCGGACTACGCTTCTGAGAGCGGCATCACAACGCTCAACTGGTCGTTTCGTGGCCGTTCAAGGGTGATCAGCGAAAGTGGTGCGCGTCGCTCGGTAACGCTGTCGGCCGTTTCACGTGAAACAGCCGCACGCGGTAGAGCCGGATACTGATCGGCGCGCAATCGGCGCGTCGGCGTTGTGAACGGCGCTCGTGGGGACCGTTTCACGTGAACCAGTGGTGAGGCTCGACGCATCGACCACTACACGCACCTCGTCGGCCGCCAGCGCATCAGTACGTGCCCTCTCATCAGGCTGTGCCCTCGAACGCCCGCTGCGGGCAGCCGTCTGTGCTGATGTTTCACGTGAAACGGGCTAGGGGAACATGGCGCTGACGCGCAGGCGCCCCACACGAAAGACAAATGCGCCAAGCATGCCGATGGGCGTGCATTCGGGCGTTTCACGTGAAACTGTCGGCTGTGTCTGCGACGCGATAACAGCGCCGCACCACCGTCCGTTGAAATCATGAAGTCGGGTTCGATCAAGATAGATCGATGAACACACGGCGTTCGCGGGCGTGGCGAGCGCACAGCGTCGTGGCCAGCTCATTGTGTTTCACGTGAAACATTGACCTGGCCGCGCCGCCACCTCATCGGGCTAAGGACCTGTAGTCCACCGTCCCGCCAAATCGAAAAGCTGGCGCAGATCCGGCGACGTGCGACTCCCCCGTGAGAAATCTGCCGGTGTGATGGCTGAGAGTTCGTGTGCGGACGAAAGCCCGCTGTTCTGGGGTCAAGAGAAGTCCTTATCGGCGACTCGACGACCGCGGGCGTTCTTGTTTCACGTGAAACCCACGATCATGGCGATGGTCATTCGCTTCACCGCTGAAGCCTCTCGCCGCGATTTGCCACGCGCGCAGTGCATCCCGGCACGCGCACCAGCGCGTTTCACGTGAAACACAGCCCGGTCAACTCCTTGCCCAGACAGCACGCGAGACGACCGGGCCGAATTGGCCTGACGACCTGATCGACAAGGAGGAGCTGCACAGGCGCGCGCAACGGCGCGCACACGTGGCTTGGACCCGGAAAAGGAACGCTCTCGTGCGCCCGTGACGTCGGCGTTGACCGCCTGGCGTGACGGGCGTAGGGGCGCTGCGGGTTAGAGTGGAGGGGCTCCCGATCGATGCGAAAGTGAGAGTGTTTCACGTGAAACAGCCCGAGAACGCGAACGTCTCGGCACCCTTCTCCCTCGCCGGCGATGACACGCCGCTCGCACGAGAACTGGCCGATCTCTCTGCACGACGCCGCGCGTTGGCGACGACCGATGTGACGCTGTCTGGTCGCACCCGCGTGCTCACGGTGTCGAACCAGAAGGGCGGTGTGGGGAAGACCACGACCACCGTCAACATGGCGGCGGCGCTCACATCGGTCGGCGCTCGTGTGCTGGTGATCGACCTCGACCCGCAGGGCAATGCGTCGACGGCCCTCAGCGTGCCGCACACGGCGGACATCCCCAGCATCTACGACGTGCTCATCGATGAGTTCCCGATTGCAGAAATAGTCCAGGTCAGCCCGGAATCTCCGAACCTTCTGTGCGCCCCTAGCACGATCCATCTCGCCGGTGCGGAGATCGAGCTCGTCTCGCAGGTCGCCCGTGAGCATCGCCTGAGGACGGCGCTCGATGAGTACCTTGCGTCGCTCGACGAGCCGCTCGATTTCGTCCTCATCGACTGCCCGCCCTCGCTCGGCCTGCTCACGATCAACGCGTTCGTGGCGGCGACCGAGCTGTTGATCCCCATCCAGTGCGAGTACTACGCGCTCGAGGGCCTGAGCCAGCTGATGGGCACCGTCAAGATGATCCAGAAGCACCTCAACCCGTCGCTGCATCTGTCGACGATCGTGCTGACCATGTACGACGGTCGCACGCGGCTCGCGCAGCAGGTCGCAGAGGAGGTGCGTCAGCACTTCCCGCAGGAGGTCCTCCGCACCGTCATCCCGCGGTCGGTGCGTGTATCCGAGGCCCCGAGCTTTGGGCAGACCGTCATCTCCTACGACGGACAGTCGGCAGGCGCCGTCGCCTACCGCGAAGCCGCCGTCGAAATCATCACGCGTGACGCCCCCGACGGGGCGAGCGAGACCGAGGAAGGCTCCTGATGGCCAAGCGAACCGGATTGGGCCGCGGCATCGGCGCTCTCATCCCTACGTCCGAGCCGAGCGAGGCTCGTCCGGTCGACGTCTTCTTCCCCGGCGCGTCCTCCACAGCGTCGACGACCGGGGCGTCGACGCGTGACAGGAGCGCGTCGGCGGAGCCCGCAGCATCCGACGCCGACGATGTCACCGACCTCGGACTGGTGGAGGTCCCGGGCGCCCACCTCGCCTACATCGATCCTCACTCGATCGTTCCGAACCCGCGCCAGCCGCGCACGGTCTTCGATGCCGACGATCTGGCGGAGCTCGTGCACAGCGTGCGCGAGTTCGGCGTGCTGCAGCCCGTCGTCGTCCGCGCCGCGGGCGAAGGCACCTACGAGCTGATCATGGGCGAGCGGCGCACCCGCGCCGCCCGCGAGGCCGGACTGACGTCGATCCCTGCCGTCGTGCGCGAGACGTCCGACGAGCACCTGCTTCGCGACGCGCTTCTGGAGAACCTTCACCGGTCCGAGCTCAACCCGCTCGAAGAGGCCTCCGCGTACGAGCAGCTCCTCGCTGACTTCGGCATCACGCAGGAGGAGCTCGCCGCGCGCATCGGGCGCTCGCGCCCCCAGATCAGCAACACGATCCGTCTCCTGAAGCTCCCGGTGCCCGTGCAGCAGCGCGTCGCCGCCGGCGTCCTCTCGGCCGGTCACGCACGTGCGATCCTCTCGCTTCAGGAGCCGGAGGCGATGCAGCGTCTCGCCGACAAGATCGTCAACGAGGACTTGTCGGTGCGAGCGGCCGAAGCCGCCGCGAAGACGTCGGATGCCGGCACCTCGCGTCGTCCGATCCCTCAGCCGGGGGCGCGTCGCGCACATCTCGACGAGGTCGCCGAACGACTCGGTGACCGTCTCAACACGAAGGTGCGGATCGCGCTTGGTGCTAGAAAAGGCCAGGTCATCGTGGATTTCGCAACAATTCAGGATCTGAATCGCATTCTCGGTGAGCTGGGCGAGGACGGCTACGGCGCGAGCTGAGCACAAGCACGTCCGGCGCCGCGCACGCTCGGCGGCCGGACTCAGCGCCTCGCCGTCGCACCTGCATCCTCGTGTCAGGACCACCGTCCGAAGAGCCGACGTAGGCTTGTCATATGAGTTTCCGCGACGACCACCCGCAGCGTCGGGCGAGCCTCGAGGTGCTCCGCGCCGAGGCCGCCGACGAGCTGTCGGTGCTCGTGGAGGAGCGCCTCCGCGACGGCGAGGACCCCTGGGACTTCATGGAAGACCTGCCGTCCGTCGACGAGCTCGTGGTCTTCGTGCTGCGAGCTGAGAACATCGCCGCGAACGGGGGCGGACGCCCGACATCCGCTCGTCACTATCGCGTGCTGCGCCAGATCTCGCTCGACTACCCGGAGCTCACGCCGGCCGTATGGCGCCTGCTGGGCGACGCCAACACCCACCGCCGCTGGGACGCGGTCGTCCGCGCCGACGTCCCCTGACGACCCGGTCCGACGCAGCGGCCGCCTGCGCGGACCCACAGCCCGGGCGAACGACGAAGCCCCCGCGACCGTGAGGTCGCGGGGGCTTCGTGATGACGGGCAGGCCGTCGCGCGAGCGTTCTCAGCCGATGAAGGCGGCGAGATCCTGCTCGAGCGCGTACTTGGGCTTGGCGCCGATGATGGTCGTCTTGACCTCGCCGCCCTGGAACACCTTCATGGCGGGGATCGAGGTGATCTGGTACTTCGCGGCCAGATCGGGGTTCTCGTCGACGTTCAGCTTGAGGACCGTGATCTTCTCAGGGTTCTCGGACTGGATCTCGTCGAGGACGGGAGCGACCATGCGACACGGTCCGCACCAGGCGGCCCAGAAGTCGACGAGCACCGGACCGTCGGCCTGCATGACGTCCTGCTCCCAGGTCGCCGACGTGGTTGCTTTAGCGGTCATTTCCATCTCTCCTTGTTGTCGGAAGTCTCTGTTGAGGGTGAACGCCCCGAGCAGCGGGTTCATTCCGCCGCGCGGCTGCTCACAGCACGCGCTCAGGCGACGGGCAGGCGCTCGATCTGGTCGTCGAAGCGCTCCGGGGCCCCGGCCTCGCCGAGGGCGGCGAGGAAGTGCTCCGCGTCGAGAGCCGCGACCGTGCCGCTGCCGGCGGCCGTGGCGGCCTGACGGTAGGTGGGGTCGATCACGTCGCCTGCCGCGAACACACCGGGCACCGACGTCCGCGAGGAGCGCCCGTCGACCCAGATGGTGCCATCGGGGGTGAGGTCGAGCTTGTCGTGCACGAGGTGCGTACGGGGGTCGTTGCCGATGGCGATGAAGAGCCCGTCGAGCGCGAGCTCCCGGCGGCTGCCGTCGACGGTGTCCTCGAGCACGACGCCGGTCAGCGCGCCGTCGCCGAGGACGTCGACGACCTGGCTGTTCCAGACGAACTCGATCTTCTCGTTCGCGAAGGCCCGCTCCTGCATGATCTTCGAGGCCCGCAGCGAGTCCTTGCGGTGGATGATGTACACCTTCGACGCGAAGCGCGTCAGGAAGGTGGCCTCCTCCATCGCGGAGTCGCCGCCGCCGACGACGGCGATCGTGCGCTCGCGGAAGAAGAAGCCGTCGCACGTCGCGCACCACGAGACGCCGTGACCCGACAGGCGGTCTTCGCCGTCGAGGCCGAGCTTGCGGTACGCGGAACCGGTGGCGTAGATGAGAGCGGATGTCTCGTGCACCGCTCCGCTGCCCAGGGTGATGGTCTTGACGGGTCCGTCGATGTCGAGGCCCACGACGTCGTCGTAGACGACCTCCGCGCCGAACTTCTCGGCCTGGGCCTGCATCTTCTCCATGAGCTCCGGGCCCTGGATGCCGTCGGGGAAGCCGGGGAAGTTCTCGACCTCCGTGGTGTTCATCAGCTCACCGCCGGCCTCGACGGAACTCGCGATGACGAGCGGCGACAGATTGGCGCGCGCCGCATACACCGCGGCGGTGTAGCCCGCAGGTCCTGACCCGATGATGATGACCTGACGCATGTCCGTGGCCCCTTCGTTTGATTCCACAGCCTTCAACCCATGCTAGCCGCGCGCTATTCCGTCGAGCGGGCCCGCCGGCGGCGCAGGATCGTGCGCACCAGGCCGAAGACGATGAGGGCTCCGACGACCACCGACAGCGCGGCGATCCCGACGCCCTCCCACTCCGCGCGGACCGTCACGTCGACGCTGCGGACCGGTCCGACGACCTCTCCGGAGGCGCTGCGGAGCTCCATGGTCAACGTGACCTCGCCGCTGCCCACGCGCGATTCCACCGGCACCTTCGCGCGCATGTTGCTCGAGGCGGGGATGGTCACCGACGTCGTGCGCTGCACCGTCAGACGGGGATCGTCCGGAGTCACCATCAGGTCGACGTCGATCGGATAGGGCAGGTCGTTGCGGATCCACACGCCGAGGGGCGCTCCGGAGCTGGCAAGGCTCACCGGTGTCGGCTGAAGGATCTCCACGGCCGAGACGGTGTCGGCGGTGGCCTTCCGGTGGGCGGCGACCGCAGCATCCCACGCGTCCGTCTGGTCCAGCCAGCCGCCACCGAGCACCTGCAGCAGCTCGGCTCTCGCCGGTCCGGTGATGAGCTCCGGTTCGGACACGACGCTCGCGAGCGGCTGCAGTGACGTCTCGTCGGAGAAGAGAGCGGATGCCGCGGCCACCCTCTCCGGATCGACCACGCCCGCGGTCACCTCGACATCGGCCGCCGGGGTCGCGAGCAGCTGCGGAAGGGACGCGGAGGTCGTGCCGGGCGCCAGCTGGACCGCGGCGACGGCGTCGGCGAGACCCGCGCCGACACGGTTCGAGCCGCGGTCGACCGTCACCAGGAGCGGCCGGCCGGCCGTGGAGCCCAGGGCGAGCGACAGATAGGCGCTGGCGGCGGCGAGCGGGGCCCCGCGGAGGGCGTCGTCCGACACGCGCGCGGCGTCGCGCAGCGCGGAGGACACCGCGGCGTCATAGACGAGCACCGGGGCATCGCCCGCGCGTCCCGCCGCGGCGACGGCGGCGCCGTTCTGGCCGGCGGTGGTGCTGGTGGAGGCGACGAGCGTGGTGGCCGCGGCATCCGGGGTCCCCAGAGCACTGAGGGCGGAGACGGTGTCGCCGCCCGCGGTACCCGTCGTGGGCCAGTACACGGGCACGGTGGCGCCGACGTCGGTGAGCTCGTCGAGCGGGGGGAGGGCCGGTTCGGTGCCTGTGGGGGCAGGACTGGCGGTGGCCGTGTCGCCCGACGGCGAACTGAAGTCCGTGGACTTCATGTACGCGGTCAGGGACGTCGGCTGGGCGGGGGCGGGCTGTCCGGCGGCCAGCTGGCTAGCGATGTCGGCGTCGCCGAACTGCAGGGCGAAGCGTGAATTGGGGAGGTCGTCGAGCCGCTCCAGCCAGGCGACCGCCGTCGTCGGGGCGGACGTTCCGAGAGCGCGGATGGATGCCGCGACCGACGGGTCGATGGCGAGGATCGCCGAGGTCCCGGCCACCGCGTCGAGCTGGGCGGTGAGCGAGCCGCCCTCGGCCGTGAGGGTGGAGAGCTCGCGGGCCGAAAGGAGTCCCCGTGTGGTGGGATCCGCCGTGACCGGCACGACGACGCCGACCGGCACCGCGTCGGTCGACGCGGCAGGCACCGTCACCACGCTGGTCGCCGTCACGGCTCCGGACGGGGTGGAGAAGGAGGTGAGCAGCGGGTAGACACCCGGTGCCCGCCCGGCCAGCGCCGGGTTGTCGGCGGTCACCGAGACGGCGGCGGCGCGGGAGGAGTCGGCCGCGACGGCATCGAGCTGCGCGGCACCCACCTCGGCGAGGGGGAAGTCTCCGGCGCCGCTCTGGAGCCAGGCGGCGAGGGCAGCGCGGTCGGCGAGCGGCGTGGCGCCGAGCTGGAGGGAGGCGCGGCCGGCCGGAAGATCCGACGCGGTGTCGTTGTCGATCGCGATGGTCGCGGTCAGACCACGGTCGGCGCGCAGCAGGCCGTCGGAGCCGGGTGCGAGGGTCGCCGTGACGATCCCGGAGGGGCCCGTCGGCGTCGGGGTGGGCGTCGCGGCGGTCGCCGTCTGCGGCGCGAGCGCGAGGCCGGCGGCGAGGAGCACGGCGGTGACGCGGGCAAGCACCCGCGGCCGGCCGGTCGTGTCGGCGCGGCCGGCGCCCGCGGTGCCGGCGCGGCCGGTGCCCTCGGTGCCGGCGTGGCTGGGCGTGGAACCGCCGCCCCGCGGCGCGCGGCGGCGGAGCAGGCGGGGGCGGGCGGGAGGCGGAGTCATAGGGCGGCGTCCTGTGCGGTACGCGACCGCACGATCCGGTGCGAGTCTACGGTCGCGACCCTCGGAGCCTCCCGAGCGCGCGCGGGCGGAGGGCAGGTTCTCGCCGCTGCGGAGGGGGCCCGCACGCGTCCGAGCCGTGGCCGCGGCGCGGTTGAATGGAGACGTGCTCCCCGAACCCGATGCCCGCGCGGCCGCCGCGCTCGCCGACGATCTCTCCGCGGCCGGCTACGCCTCCGCGGCCGTCCGCGCCGCCTGGGGCGACGACGCAGACGACGCGATCGCCCGCGGCCTCCACCGCCCCGCCCTCCGAGCACTCGGTGAGCGACGCGACCCGCTGGCAGTGCTGGCGCGGCTGTTCGTGCTCGGCGTGCCGCAGCCGGCGCCGGACGTCGCCGGCGCCGTGCCGACCGCCGGACTCGACGGACTGGTGCAGCTGGGTCTGGTGGCGGATGCCGCGGCCGCCGGCGATCCGGCCGGTGGGGGTGGGCGCAGCATCCGTCCGCTGGTCCTCATCCGCCCGCAGTCGTTCGCCGATGCGGGCGGCGAGGTGGAGTGGTGGATCGCGAGCGACCTCGACGAGGCGGCTCTGGGCGGGTCGCTGCCGGTCGAGCACGTGCTCGGCGTCGGCGGGGCGTCGCGCACGCTCGCGGGCATCCAGCTGCCGACGCCGACCGTCTCGGTGCTCGACATGGGGACGGGATGCGGCATCCAGGCGCTGCGCGCTCGCCGTCACGCCGAGACGGTGCTCGCGACGGACATCTCGGAGCGGGCGCTCCGCTTCACGCGCCTCAACGCCCTCCTGAACGGAGTCACGGACATCGTGACCGCCCGGGGGACGCTCTTCGAGCCCGCGCGCGACGAGGCGTTCGATCGGATCGTGTCCAACCCGCCGTTCGTCATCACCCCGCGGCGCGACGGCGTTCCGGAGTACGAGTACCGCGACGGCGGAATGGTCGGCGACGCGCTCGTGGAGGCGGTGATCGCGGGCGTCGGTGCACGGCTGAAGCCGGGCGGGGTGGCGCAGCTCCTGGGCAACTGGGAGTCGCGCGGCGACGTCGACGGTCTGGACCGCGTGCGGGGATGGGTGGCGCGCTCGCCGGTGCCGCTGGACGCGTGGGTCATCGCCCGAGAGAACCTCGACCCGATCGCATACGCGGAGCTGTGGATCCGCGACGGCGGCACCGTCCCGTCCGATCCCGCGTTCGCCGGGCTGATGGATGCGTGGCTGGACGACTTCGCGACCCGTGACGTGACGGAGGTCGGATTCGGCTACGTCCTGCTCCGCCGTCCCGTCGACGGGACCGTGAGCCTCTCGCGCTACGAGGCCGTCTGGCAGAGCCTCGGCGACGAGGCGATCGGCGGCCACCTCGCCGCGGCGCTCGCGGCGCACGACCGGGCGACGGCTCTGGATGACGCCGGGATCGCAGCATCCGTCCTGAAGGCGGCCCCCGACGTGACCGAGGCGCGTCATCAGCTGCCCGGAGCGGAGGATCCGACCGTGATCGAGCTCCGGCAGGGCGGCGGGTTCGCGCGCACGCTGTCGGTCGATCCCGCGCTGGCGGGCCTGGTCGGCGCCTGCGACGGCGACCTGCCGGTCGGCGTGCTCATCGACGCGATCGCCCAGCTGCTGGAGGTCGATGCCGTCGAGCTCCGCGCCGACCTCCTGCCGCGCGTGCGCGAGCTGCTGTTCACGGGGTTCCTGGTCTTCGCCTGATCCGGGTTCTTTCGTCGTTCACCGGACGCCTTCTGCCGGGTGCCGGCGCCGGTGCCCGCAGACACCGTCACCTCGGCGGTCGCAGCGGGGCCACCCGCCGGGCTTCGTTAGGCTCGGAGGATGCTCAACATGGCCGAGGGTGTCGCGCGCCTCGACGCCCTGACGCAGTCTCCCGTGGTCGACGCGCTGGCGCGCGCCTTCGACGCCGCGGGGTTCGAGCTCGCCCTCGTGGGCGGTCCGGTGCGCGACGCGCTGCTCGGCCGCGACACGCACGACCTCGACTTCACCACCGATGCCCGGCCCGACGACATCCTGCGGATCGTCACGCCCGTCTCGACAGCGCGCTGGGACATCGGCCGCGACTTCGGCACGATCGGTGCGCGCGTGCGCGGCGAGCAGGTCGAGATCACGACCTACCGCGCCGACAGCTACGACGGCGTCACCCGCAAGCCCGTCGTGGAGTTCGGCACGAACCTCGACGACGACCTCGTGCGGCGCGACTTCACCGTCAACGCGATGGCGCTGCGCCTGCCCGGCCGGAGCCTGGTCGACCCGAGCGGCGGCGTCGAAGACCTCCTCGCGCAGCGCCTGCGCACCCCCGTCGACCCCGACATCAGCTTCGGCGACGACCCGCTCCGGATGCTGCGCGCGGCCCGCTTCGCATCCCAGCTGTCCTTCGACGTCGACCCCGAGACGGTCGAGGCTATGGGACGTCTGGCCGGCACCCTCCGGATCGTCAGCCCCGAGCGCGTCCAGGGCGAGCTGACACGGCTTCTGCAGACCGACGACCCGGTGCGCGGCATCCGCCTGCTGGTCGAGACCGGGCTGATGGAGCTGTTCCTCCCCGAGATTCCCGCGCTGCGCCTCGAGATCGACGAACACCACCACCACAAGGACGTCTACGAGCACTCTCTGACCGTTCTGCGCCAGGCGCGCGAGCTCGAGATCGCCCGCAACCCCGGTGCGGCCCCCGACGTGCCGCTCCGGCTGGCGGCCCTGCTGCATGACATCGGCAAGCCCGCGACGCGGCGGCTCGAGCCGGGCGGAGCGGTGACGTTCCATCACCACGACGTCAAGGGCGCCCGCATGGCGCGCAAGCGCCTGAAGGAGCTGCGCTTCGACTCCGACACGATCGAGGCGGTCGCGACGCTCATCGAGCTGCACCTGCGGTTCTTCGGCTACTCCGAGGGCGCGTGGACCGACTCGGCGGTGCGCCGGTACGTGCGGGATGCCGGGGCCCAGCTCGACCGGCTCCACATCCTCACGCGCGCCGACGTCACCACCCGCAACAAGCGCAAGGCGCAGCGGCTGGCGAGCGCCTACGACGACATCGAGCGCCGCATCGACGAGCTCCGCGGTCAGGAGGAGCTCGACGCCATCCGCCCCGAGCTCGACGGCAACCGCATCCAGGAGATCCTCGGCATCCCGCCGGGCCGCGAGGTCGGACAGGCGTACCGGTTCCTCCTCGAGCTGCGTCTCGACGAGGGCGTCATCGGCGCGGATGCCGCGGAGCAGCGCCTCCGCGAGTGGTGGGCCTCGCGCGGCTGAACGCGTCGAGGCCCCGTCCCTTTTTCACGCGAAACGTCGCAACACGCCGTTCCACCCCGGGCGGGAACGGCGTGTTGGGACGTTTCGCGTGAAGTGTTGCGACGTTTCGCGTGACGGGGAGCGCACGCCACGGGTGTCGGGGCGGTGCCTACACTGGACCCATCGCTCCTCGATGACGAACGGAGCTCGATGCCATCGCCGTGGTCGCAGCGGCGCGACGTGTCCGCCGAGACCTCGCGCCTGCTGATCGAGCGCGCGCACGAAGAGCTCGTCGCCGGCAACGCGGCCGATCCGCGACTGCTCGACGTCCGGCCGCTCGTGCGCGAATCGTGGCGCCGCGCCTACGCCGGGCTCGTCGGAGCGGAGGCGCCGCCGCCGATCTCGCTCACCGAGGCCGAGCTCGAGGAGTACCGCCGCACCCACCCGCTGGCCGGCGTCATGGACATGGTGCGCGGGCTCCTCCTGCCCGGCACCCCCGAGGACTCCGGGGTCGTGGTCGCGGTCGGCGATGCCGCCGGACGCCTGCTGTGGGTGGAGGGTGACCGCGGCATCCGCTCGCTCACCGGTGAGATGGGCTTCGTCGCCGGCACCGACTGGTCGGAGGCGGCCGTCGGCACCTCCGCGCCGGGAACAGCGCTCGCCCTCGACCGCTCCGTGCAGATCCGCGGGGCCGAGCACTACAACCGGCTCGTGCAGCCCTGGTCGTGCACGGCCGCGCCCGTGCACGACCCCGAGACCCGCCGCATCGTCGGGATGATCGACGTCACCGGCGGCGTCGAGGCGGTCACGCCCCAGGCTCAGCTGCTGGTGGATGCCGCGGCCCGCGCCATCGAGAGCGAACTGCTCATCGCGCGGCTGAGGGCCCGGGCCGAGCCGCAGCGCCGGGTCGTGCGGCCCGTCTCGGCGCGTCCGGTGTCCGCGCGGGCGACGCTGCGTGTGCTCGGGCGGGATCGAGCGCTCCTCGAGACCTCCGGTGACGCGGGCGGCATGATCACCCTCAGCGGGCGGCACGCGGAGATCCTGCTCATGCTCGCCACCCACCGGCAGGGCCTCTCCGCGGAGCGGCTGGGTGAGCTCGTCTACGGCCCGACCGACAGCGTCGACACGCTCCGCCCCGAGATGGTGCGGCTGCGGCGGGTGCTTGAGCGCTGCGCGCCGCAGCTGGTGCCGGCATCCCGTCCGTATCGGCTGACCGCGCCGCTCGAGACCGACGCGCAGCATGTCGTGTCGCTGCTCGACCGCGGCGCGCACCGGGTGGCACTTGCGGCGTATCGCGGACCGGTGCTGCCCGACTCGGTCTCGCCCGGTGTGGAGGAGCTCCGCGACAGCGTGCGGACGGCCGTGCGCGAAGCTCTGCTCGCCGAGGCGGGGCTCGACGTGCTGCTGGCCTATGCCGACACCGACGACGGTGCCGATGACGTCGACGTGCTGCGGCTGTGCCTCCAGCAGCTGCCGCCGCGCTCGCCGCGGCGGGCGGGCCTCGTCGCGCGGATCGAGGCGCTCGAGGGCTGAGGGCGGGGTTCCGGCCCGCTGCGCCCGCTCAGGGGGCGGGGCGCGCCCGCTCAGCGAGCGAGACCCAAGGGTGCAACGGGATGCAACGTCCCGCGACGTACGGTCGGGGCATCCGATCGCGGCGCACGCGTCGCGGAATCATGAACCGTCGAAGGAGACAGCATGACCATCGTCGATGAGGGCGTCTCGAGCGTCTACGCAGCCCCGGGCTCGCGCGGAGCCGTTGCCGAGTACCGCACCCGCTACGGGCACTGGATCGGCGGCGAGTACGTCGACCCCGTGAAGGGCCAGTGGTTCGAGAACATCTCGCCTGTCAACGGCAAGCCGTTCTGCGAGGTCGGACGGGGCACGTCGGAAGACATCGACAGGGCGGTGGATGCCGCGTGGAAGGCCTTCGCGACGTGGGGCAAGACGAGCCCGACCGAACGCAGCAACATGCTGCTGAAGATCGCCGACCGCATGGAGGCGAACCTCGAGAAGATCGCCGTCGCCGAGACCTGGGAGAACGGCAAGCCGGTCCGCGAGACCCTCGCGGCCGACATCCCGCTCGCCATCGACCACTTCCGCTACTTCGCCGGCGTGCTCCGCGCCCAGGAGGGCGGCATCTCGCAGCTCGACGAGGACACCGTCGCGTACCACTTCCAGGAGCCGCTCGGTGTGGTCGGGCAGATCATCCCGTGGAACTTCCCCATCCTCATGGCGGTGTGGAAGCTCGCTCCGGCGCTCGCCGCGGGCAACTGCATCGTGCTCAAGCCCGCCGAGCAGACGCCGGCGTCGATCCTGTTCCTGATGGACATCATCGGCGACCTCATCCCCGCGGGCGTGCTGAACATCGTCAACGGCTTCGGCATCGAGGCGGGCGCTCCGCTGGCGTCGCACAAGAAGATCCGCAAGATCGCGTTCACCGGCGAGACCACGACCGGCCGCCTCATCATGCAGTACGCGTCGCAGAACCTGATCCCGGTGACCCTCGAGCTCGGCGGCAAGAGCCCGAACGTCTTCTTCGAGGACGTCGCCCGGGCGAACGACTCGTTCTACGACAAGGCGCTCGAGGGCTTCTCCTTCTTCGCGCTGAACAACGGCGAGGTGTGCACGTGTCCGTCGCGGGCGCTCATCCAGAAGTCGGTCTACGACCAGCTGCTGGGCGACGGCATCGAGCGCGTGCGGGCCATCAGACAGGGCAACCCGCTCGACCCCGAGACGATGATCGGCGCCCAGGCCTCGAACGACCAGCTCGAGAAGATCCTGTCCTACATGGACATCGGCAGGCAGGGCGGCGCGAAGGTGCTGATCGGCGGCGAGCGCGCCGACCTCGGCGGCGACCTCACCGACGGCTACTACGTGCAGCCGACGATCTTCGAGGGCACGAACGACATGCGCATCTTCCAGGAGGAGATCTTCGGGCCGGTGCTCTCGGTCACGTCGTTCTCCGACTTCGACGACGCCATCTCGATCGCGAACGACACGCTGTACGGCCTCGGCGCCGGCGTGTGGAGCCGCGACATGAACACCGCCTATCGCGCGGGCCGCGCCATCCAGGCCGGACGCGTCTGGACGAACACGTACCACCAGTACCCCGCGCACGCGGCGTTCGGCGGCTACAAGCAGTCCGGCATCGGTCGCGAGAACCACCTCAAGATGCTCGACCACTACCAGCAGACGAAGAACCTGCTGGTGTCGTACGCCGAGGGCCCGATGGGCTTCTTCTGAGCTCGCCACGCGCGGCCGTGCCCGTGACTGCGCGCACGGGCACGGCCGCATCGTTCGTCGAAGGCACGGGCACGGCCTCATCGTCAGAAGGAGCAGAGGACATGGTCTCGATCGGCACGTATCAGCGCGTGGATCTGACGGATGCCGCGGCATCCCTCCTCTGCGACCTCACCGTCACGTACGGTCCGCTCATGTTCCACCAGTCGGGCGGCTGCTGCGACGGCAGTGCGCCCATGTGCTACCCCGTGGGGATGTTCATCACGGGCCCGAGCGACGTGCAGCTGGGCACGCTCGAGGTGGACGGCCTCGACCCGATCGAGGTCTTCATCTCGGAGGCGCAGTTCGAGTACTGGAAGTACACGCACATCACGATCGACGCCGTGCCCGGCCGTGGGGCGGGGTTCTCGGTCGAGGGTCCGACCGGGATGCGCTTCATCATCCGCTCTCGGATGCTCAACGACGCCGAGCTGGAGTTCTTCGGGCTCAAGCCCGCGGCGGGCTGAGCGCCCCCCTTCCGACCGCGAGACTGCACCCGCGCGGCGAGACCCAGGGGTTCGCCCGCTGTCTCGCAGGCCCGCTGCAGTCTCGCGGGCGTGGGAGGGCTGGCCGGCGTGGGAGGGCTGGCGGGGGGGCGAGTCGAAACGTTTACAGCCACCCGTTCTGCTCGGCGATGCGGGCGGCGTCGGCGCGATTGCGCCCGCCCGTCTTGCCGATGGCGCTGGAGAGGTGGTTGCGCACCGTCCCCTCCGACAGGTGCAGGATGCGCGCGATGTCGCCGACCGATCCGCCCGCGCGCGCGACCTCGAGCACGTCCGTCTCACGCTCGGTCAGCGGCGAGTCGCCCTGCGCGAGCGAATCGGCCGCGAGTGCCGGGTCGACCACGCGCAGCCCCTGGGCCACGCGCCGGACGGCGTCGGCGAGCTGCGCCGCAGGGGTGTCCTTGACCACGAACCCCGACGCGCCGGCCTGCATCGCACGCTTCAGGTACCCCGGGCGCCCGAACGTCGTCACGATGAGCACCCGGCAGGCGGGCACGGCGGTGCGCAGGGCCGCAGCCGCCGCGATGCCGTCCATGCCGGGCATCTCGATGTCGAGGAGGGCGACGTCCGGGTGGGCGGATGCCGCGGCATCCACCACCTCGTCGCCACGACCCACTTCGGCGACGACGTCGATGTCTGGCTCGAGCCCCAGGAGGGCGGAGAGGGCCCCGCGCACGAGCGCCTGATCGTCGGCGATGAGCAGCCGGATGCTCGCACCGCTCACAGCGCGACCCGCAGGCTGAAGCCGCCGAGGTCGCTGCGGCCGACGGTCATGCGACCGCCGGCGGACTCGACCCGCTCGCGCAGACCGGTCAGTCCGGTGGAGCTCGACGCGGACGTCAGCGGACCGACGCCGTCATCGGCGACCTCCACACCGTGCGGCTCGAGCGTCACACGGCAACGGGATGCCGCACTGTGCCGCACCACGTTGGTCACCCCCTCGCGCACCACCCAGCCCGCGAGCTCGCGCCGGTCGGGCGGAACGAGGTCGGTGGACCCGGGGAGCTCCGCCTCGATCCCCGCGGCGGACAGAGCGATGCCGGCCGCCGCGAGCTCGCCGCTGATCGTCACGGCCCGCACCCCGGCGACCGTCGCCCGCACGTCGGCGAGCGCGCCGCGAGCGAGAGTCTCGACCTCCGCGATCTCGGCCTTCGCGCGGGCCGGGTCGACATCGACGAGCCGCCCCGCGAGCTCGGTCTTGACGGTGATGACCGTGAGCGAGTGGCCGAGGATGTCGTGGATGTCGCGGGCCACCCGTCCGCGCTCGCGCTCTGCGGCCAGCACGGCCATGCGGTCCTGCGTGGCACGCAGCTGGTTCACGGCGGCGATCGTGCGGGCGAAGGCGGCCATCATCATCGAGATCGACAGGATGATGGCCGGGCCGAACAGGAGCGAATCGTCCCAGGCGCCCGCCACAGCGACCTCGCCGGCCAGGTCGACGGCGGCGAGCCCGCCGATCACCAGCCAGGTCGTCCGCCACGGCAGCACCGCCATGCCGACGATGACGCCGACGTAGGTCCACATCCCGGTGATGCTCCATCCCAGCCACGGGGTGAGGACGAATGTCAGCGCCAGCAGCGCGGCGCACACGATCAGGCGTCCACGGGAGCCGAGCGTCCAGGCGATCGGCGCCGCGATGAGGAACGCGAGGTTGAAGAGGACGACGAACAGGATGCCGGCGGTCGCTGACGCCGCAGACGGACTCGCCTCGATCACAGCCTGCCCGACCGAGACCATCCACAGCGACGAGAACACCGCGCCGATGTACCAGCTGCGCGATCCGCGCGACCACAGGACGGCCGGGAAGACGGCGATCGGGTCGGGGCCGTCGGCGGCCGCCCGCACCGGCCAGCCCGGCCCGAACCGGCGGGTCTCGGATGCGCGCTCCATCCGCGCATCGCGCGAGGGGAGGTAGGCCCTGTCCATGTGCCTCACCCTAGATCCGTCCTGCGGCGGAGCCGCGGTGGTGTGTCATCCGCCTGCCGGGCGGATGAGGCGGGGTGTCCGCGTGTCAGACCCGTTTGGTATCGCGGCGGAAGGCCCAGACCGTGCCGCCGACGAAGATGGCCAGCCACGCGATGGCGTTGACGAACCACAGCAGGTCGACACCGGCGCCGGTCAGCGGTGCGCGGGCGATCTGACTGATGCCGTAGACCGGGGTGAAGGATGCGATGACCTGCATGAAGTCGGGCATGCCCTCGACCGGGTAGAACAGCCCGCCGATGAAGGCGAAGAGCACGATCGCCAGGCTGGTGATCTGCGCGGCGTTCTCACCCGGCGTGATGTAGCCGACGAAGAGTCCGAGGGCGGTGAAGACCGCACCCGCGAGCAGCCAGGCGGCCAGCCCCGTCGAGATCCACTGCCCGGCGTTCAGGTCGATGCCGCTGGCGGCGCCGGCGATGTAGGTCCCGACGATGGCCAGCAGCCCGAAGATCATGCCCGCGATCATCTTGATCACGACGTTGACGACCGGGTTGAGAGGCGTGAGGCGCAGCTGGCGGCTCCAGCCCTGGGCCCGCTCCACGGCCACGGCGGCACCGGTCTGAGTGGCCGACATCATCGCGCCGTACATGGCCATCGACACCATGATGTACGCGGCCACCGAGGGGCCGCCCTGCGAGATCGGCGTCGCGGTGAGCTGCTCGTCGATCATGGGCAGGCCGATGATGAGGTACATCACCACCGGGAAGATCACGGTGAAGATGAGCGTGCGCCGGTTGCGCAGCTTGCGCCTCAGCTCGATGGCGAGGTAGGTGAGGGTGAAGCCGCCCAGGGGCGGCACCTGACGGTCGAGGCTGACGCGGTCGGTGGGGGCTGCGGTGGTCATGAGCGGACTCCTTCGACGGGGGTGGACGCGGGGGCGGATGCTGCGGTGAGGGCGAGGAACACGCTCTCGAGGTTCTGCGCGGTGATCTCGAGATCCCGCGCGGCGGTGCTCGTCAGCAGGTGGCGGGCGACGGCGTCCGAGTCCTTCGTGTGGACGGCGATGCGGTCGCCCGTGGTCTCGACGTCCTCGACGCCGGGGAGCGCGGCGAGGGCGACGGGGTCGGCCCCGGGGAGGGTGGCGTGCACGATCCGGCCGGAGACGAGGTTCTTGATCTCCGCGGTCGTGCCGTCCGCGACGATGCGGCCGCGGCTCATCAGCACGATGCGGTCGGCGTACTCGTCGGCCTCGTCGAGGTAGTGGGTGGCGAAGAGCACGGTGCGGCCTCGCGCGGCATCCTTCCGAATCGCGTTCCAGAACGACCGGCGACCCTCGACGTCCATGCCGGTGGTCGGCTCGTCGAGGATGAGGAGGCCGGGGTCGGACAGCAGGGCCATCGCGAACCGCAGACGCTGCTGCTGGCCGCCGGAGCAGGCGCCGACCAGGCGGTCGCCGATGTCGCGGATACCGGCGCGCTCGAGCACCTCGTCGATCGGACGCGTCCGGGCGAACAGGCTCGCAGTGAGGCGCACCGTCTCGCGCACGGTCAGGTCCTTCAGCAGTCCGCCGGTCTGGAGCACCGCGGAGACGAACCCCTGGGCGATGGCGGTGCGCGGCGAGCGGCCGAAGACCTCCACGGTGCCCGCGTCGGGGGCGACGAGGCCGAGCATCATGTCGATGGTGGTCGTCTTGCCGGCCCCGTTCGGTCCGAGGAAGGCGACGACCTCGCCCTGGCGGATGGCGAGGTCGACTCCGGCGACGGCCTCCACGGCGCCGAAGCGCTTGACGAGACCGCGGGCGTCGACGGCGGGAATGTCCTCGAGGGATGCCGCGGCTCCGGCCGCGCTCTCAGTGGTGGTGTGCATGGCTCCAGCGTGGCCTCGGCGCCGTGCGCGCACCTCGCCCCTCCGTCACGTCCTGCCCGTGACATCCGTCATGCCCGCACCCCCGCGAGACGTCGCAACACGCCGTCCGACGGCGTGAGGGCGCGGCGTGTTGCGACGTCTCGCGGGGAAGCTCGCGGGTGATGCGTGGCACGGGGTCCCGGGTCGGGCGGGTTTCGGTCTCGTCACGAATTGGTGCCGTGAGTTGGCGCCGACCAGGTCGGGCACCAAGATATGCGGAGGGCCGCGCGCACCCGTCGCGGCTGATTCCTTCACAGCAGAGGTAACACATGTCACTGCACCACACCGGTCGCGGCCGCCTCGGCCTCGCCCTCGGGGCCTTCGGCGCCTCGGCCCTTCTCCTCGCCGGCTGTGCCGGCGGCGGCGGCGGAACCGCCAGCGACGGCGGCGGCGGCTCGGACGAGCCCCTCATCGTCGGCACCACCGACAAGATCACGTCGCTGGACCCCGCGGGCTCGTACGACAACGGCTCGTTCGCCGTGATGAACCAGGTCTACCCGTTCCTCCTGAACAGCCAGTACGGCACGGCCGACGTCACGCCTGACATCGCCGAATCGGCGGACTTCACCTCGCCGACCGAGTACACCGTCACGCTCAAGGAGGGTCTCACCTTCGCCAACGGGCACGCGCTGACCTCCTCGGACGTCAAGTTCTCCTTCGACCGCCAGGTCGCCATCGCCGACGAGAACGGCCCCTCCTCGCTGCTCTACAACCTCGACAGCGTCGCCGCCCCGGACGACACCACCGTCGTGTTCACGCTGAAGAACGGCAACGACCAGGTCTGGCCGCAGATCCTCTCCAGCCCCGCCGCCCCGATCGTCGACGAAGAGGTCTTCTCCGCCGACGCGGTCACCCCCGACGACGACATCGTCTCGGGCAAGGCGTTCGCCGGCCAGTACGAGATCGACTCCTACAAGGTCAACGAGCTCATCTCCTACACGCCGTTCGCCGACTACAAGGGCAGCCTGCCGGCCGCGGCCAACGGCGGCGTGACGGCGAAGTACTACGCCGACTCGTCGAACCTGAAGCTCGACATCCAGAGCGGCGCGATCGACGTCGCCTTCCGCAGCCTCAGCGCGACCGACGTGGCCGACCTGTCCGGCGACGACGCGGTCAAGGTCGTCGACGGCCCCGGTGGAGAGATCCGCTACATCGTGTTCAACTTCGACACGATGCCGTTCGGCGCCACCACGCCCGAGGCCGACGCGGCCAAGTCGCTCGCCGTCCGTCAGGCGGCCGCCGACCTCATCGACCGCGAGGCCATCGCGAAGGACGTCTACAAGGACACCTTCTCGCCGCTGTACTCCTACGTCCCGCAGGGCCTGACCGGTGCCAATGAGGCGCTCAAGGGTCTCTACGGTGACGGCCAGGGCGGACCCGACACCGACAAGGCGAAGGCCACGCTCGAGGCCGCCGGCATCACCACGCCGGTCGTGCTGAACCTGCAGTACAACGGCGATCACTACGGCCCCTCGTCGGGTGACGAGTACGCCGCGGTCAAGGGGCAGCTGGAGGAGGGTGGCCTGTTCACCGTCAACCTCGCGCAGACCGAGTGGGTGCAGTACTCCAAGGACCGCACGTCCGACGTCTACCCGCTGTACCAGCTCGGCTGGTTCCCGGACTACTCCGACGCCGACAACTACCTCGCGCCGTTCTTCACGAAGGACAACTTCCTGGCGAACCACTACGACAACGCCGAGGTCCAGGACCTGATCGCCGAGCAGGCGACCGAGACCGACGCGGCCGCCCGTGAGGCGACGATCGGCGAGATCCAGGACAAGGTGGCCGCCGACCTGTCGACGCTGCCGCTGCTCCAGGGCAAGCAGGTCGCGATCGTGGGTGCGTCCGTCAACGGCGCCACCCTCGACGGCTCGTTCAAGTTCCGTTACGCACCGCTGAGCAAGTAGCAGAAGAGAACCGGATGCCGGTGGCACACGCCACCGGCATCCGGTTCTTCTTCGCTGAAGTAAGGTCTTCCCCCATGGTCACCGCCGTCGACGCAGCCGCGATCGCCACACCCGTCACCCCTCGCCGGGGCGGTCTGTGGCGCTACATCCTCATCCGACTCCTGCTGATCCTCCCGACGGTGTTCATCCTCGTCACGGTGGTCTTCTTCCTCATGCGGATCACCGGAGACCCGATCACCGCCGCCCTCGGCGGCCGGCTCCCCGCCGATCAGCTCGCGGAGCGCATCGCGGCCGCCGGCTACGACCGGCCGCTCTTCATCCAGTACCTCGAGTACCTGGGCGGGGTGTTCCGCGGCGACTTCGGCACGACCCTCACCGACAACCGGCCGGTGATCGGCATCCTCGTGCAGTACGGCGCCGCCACGCTCGAGCTGGCGTTCTACGCGCTCATCGTCGCGTTCCTCATCGGCATCCCGTTCGGCCTCATCGCCGCCTACCGCCGCGACCGTTGGCAGGACGCCGTGCTCCGCATCGGCGCGATCCTCGGCTACGCGACCCCCATCTTCTTCGTCGGGCTGCTGCTCAAGCTCGTCTTCTCCATCTGGCTCGGCGTGCTGCCGGTCGCCGGCCGCGCCGGCACCCGCACCGAGCTCAAGCTGCAGTCTCTCGACGCACCGACCGGCATCTACCTGATCGATGCCCTCCGCCTCGGCGACGGTGCGGCGATCGGCGACGTGCTCACCCACGCGGTCCTCCCGGGGCTCGCACTGGGCATCCTGACCGCCGGCATCTTCCTGCGCCTCGTGCGCACGAACGTCATCGGCACGCTCGGCGCGCAGTACGTCACCTCGGCCCGCTCCCGCGGCGTGCCCGAGTTCCGTCTCGTCACCAAGCACGCGTACCGCCCGGCGCTCATCCCGATCGTCACCGTCATCGGGCTGCAGATCGCGCTCCTGCTGTCCGGCGCGGTCCTCACGGAATCCACCTTCGAGTGGAAGGGCATCGGCTTCATGCTCAGCGAGTACCTGAAGGCCCGCGACTTCGTGGCCGTGCAGGGCATCGTCGTGATGATCGCCGTCGTGGTGGCGCTGACCAACTTCTTCGTCGACGTGATCGCGGCGCTCATCGACCCGCGAGTGAGGTACTGACATGACCGACACCCGCAGAAGCAGCGGTCCGGATGCCGCCGCCACCCCGCTCGTGGATGCCCTGACCACCCGCAAGGTGCCCCTGCGCGACCGCCTGCCGATCGTCTCGCAGCTGCGCCGCAGCGTCGGGCTCCAGCGGACGATGCTCGTCATCGGCCTCGTCATCTCCGCGGTGTTCATCCTCACCGCGATCTTCGCTCCGGTGATCGCCCCCTACGGGTTCGCCCAACAGTCGGCCGACGGCGTGAAGTTCGGCACGCAGCAGGCGCCGAACGCCCTCAACCTCCTCGGCACGACGGTCAGCGGATTCGACGTGCTGTCGCGCGTGGTCTGGGGCGCCCAGACGGCGCTGCTCGTCATCATCTGCGCCATCGTGTTCTCGATCTTCCTCGGCATCTTCCTCGGACTCGTCGGCGGGTACTTCGGCGGGTGGCTCGACCGCCTCCTCGTCGTCGTCTGCGACGCGATCTACGCGTTCCCGTCGCTGCTGCTGGCGATCGTCATGTCGATCGCGATCACGCGCGGTCAGTCCACGCTGTGGGGCGGCATCCTCGCCACGGCAATCTCGATCACCGTCGTCTTCGTGCCGCAGTACTTCCGCGTCATCCGCGCCGAGGTCGTGCGCGTCAAGGCCGAGCCGTTCGTCGAGTCCGCCCGCGTCATCGGCGTGCCCACAGGGCGCATCCTGGTGCGCCACGTGCTGCGCAACTCGACCCGCTCGCTGCCGGTCGTCATCACGCTGAACGCATCGGAGGCCCTCCTCACCCTCGCGGGCCTCGGCTTCCTCGGCTTCGGCATCGAAGCCACCGCGGCCGGCGAGTGGGGCTACGACCTCAACCGCTCCGTCGCCGACGTGACCAGCGGCATCTGGTGGACGGCCATCCCGCCCGGCGTCGCCATCGTGCTCGTGGTGCTCGGCATCACGCTCGTCGGCGAGAGCCTCAACGACCTGAGCGACCCGCGCCTGCGCACGCGCCGTCGCGCCGGAGGCGCTCCCGTTCCCGCCGGGGCCACGGCCGCCGTGCCGGTCGCCGGGGTCGCAGCATCCGCCGACGACGCCGTCGCACCGGTGACCGAGACCGGCCGCCCCACCGATCCTCGCGCCTCCGACGGGAGCACGTCATGACCCCCACCGCCGCCCGCCCCGGGCGCTCCGTCGGCGCACCGGTCGCCCGCGTCGACGACCTGCGCGTCGCCTTCGCCACCGACGGCCCGCCGGTCGTCGCCGTCTCCGGCATCTCGCTCGAGGCGCGCGCCGGCGAGGTGCTCGCCATCGTCGGCGAGTCGGGCTCGGGCAAGACCGTGACCGCCAACACGCTCCTCGGACTTCTTCCCGAGACGGCTACCCTCTCGGGTGCCGTGATCGTGCGCGGCCGCGACGGAGACGAGACCGACATCGTGCACGCGACCGCCGCGCAGCTGCGCGAGATGCGCGGACGGGATGCCGCGATGGTCTTCCAGGAGCCGTCCACCGCGCTCAACCCGGTCTACACGGTCGGCTGGCAGATCGCGGAGGGCCTGCGCGCCCACGAGAAGCTCTCGGCCGCGGAGGCGAAGGCCAAGGCCGTCGACATCCTGCGGCGCGTCGGCATCCCCGACCCCGAGAAGCGGGTCGACGACTACCCGCACCAGTTCTCCGGCGGGCAGAAGCAGCGCGTCGTGATCGCCATGGCGCTCGTGCTCGACGCCGGCCTCATCATCGCCGACGAGCCGACCACCGCGCTCGACGTCACGGTGCAGGCCGAGATCCTCGAGCTGCTGCGCACCTGCCGCGACGAGTTCGGCGCGACGATCGTCCTCATCACCCACAACATGGGCGTCGTGGCCGACCTCGCCGACCGCGTCGTGGTGATGTACCAGGGCGACATCGTCGAGGAGGCGCCGGTGCGCGAGCTCTTCGCCGCGCCGCAGCAGGCCTACACGCGCGAGCTCCTCGCGGCCGTGCCGCACGTCGGTCGCGGCAAGAGCGCCACGCAGTCGCTCGACACCGCCGCCCCGACCTCACCGCCAGAGGGCAGCCTGGTCGTCGCGGAGAAGGTGGAGATCGGCTACCCCGGTCGCTTCGGCGCCGCCGGTGTCGTCGCCGTGAAGGGCGTGGACTTCTGGATCGCGCCCGGCGAGGTGCTCGGCCTCGTCGGCGAGTCGGGATCGGGCAAGACCACCATCGGCCGCGCCATCGTCGGCCTCACAGAGGTCGTCGGCGGCTCGCTGCGCGTGCTCGGCACCGAGATGCGCGGGGTGAAGAACCGTCAGCTCGCCAAGACGCGCCCCGACATCGGGTTCGTCTTCCAGGACCCGGCGACGAGCTTCAACCCGCTGCTGACGATCGCGGAGTGCATCGCGGAGCCGCTCATCGTGCACCGTCGCGCCGGCGACGCCCGCAGCGCACGGCGCAAGGTGGACGAGCTGCTCGACGCGGTCAACCTGCCGACGGCCTTCGGCGACCGCTACCCGCACGAGCTCAGCGGCGGACAGCGCCAGCGCGCCTCGCTCGCGCGTGCGCTCGCGCTCGACCCCAAGCTGCTCATCGCCGACGAGCCGACCTCCGCGCTCGACGTCTCGGTGCAGGCGCGCGTGCTGCGGCTGTTCGCCGACCTCCAGGCCGAGTTCGGCTTCGCCTGCCTGTTCATCAGTCACGACCTCGCCGTGGTCGACGAGGTCGCCGACCGCGTGATCGTGCTGCGACAGGGCGTCATCCGCGAGCAGGGCACGACCGTGCAGGTGCTCAGCCGGCCCTCCGACGACTACACCAGGCGTCTGCTGGCGTCGCTGCCCGTGCCCGACCCGGTGCAGCAGGAAGCGCGCCGTGAGCTCTGGCGGTCCACCCGCTAGCATCTGGCCATGGACAGAGCCGGCCGCACGGCGCGCGAGGACGACGGGAGCCGCTTGCTGCCGCCGGCGGAGCGGCTGAAGGCCTTCACCGACGCCGTGGTGGCGATCGCGATGACGCTGCTGATCCTGCCGCTGCTGGAGAGCGTCAGCGAGGCGGCGTCGGAGAACCTGACGACGCTGGAGTGGCTCCAGGAGGAGTTCTCGCCGATCATCATGTTCGTCCTGAGCTTCGTGATCATCGCGAACTTCTGGATGACCCACCACCGGGTCTTCGCGAGGGTGGAGCGGGTGACCGAGGCCCTCGTGTGGATCACGATGATGTGGGCCCTGACGATCGTCTGGCTCCCCGTGGCGACCGCCGTCATCGGCCAGATGGATACGGACGACCTGCAGCGGGTGCTCTACATCGGCAGCATGGCGCTGACCGCCATGCTCCAGGTCTGCACGCGGCTCTACCTGCGCGCGAACCCTCGTCTGCACGACATCCCCGACGATCAGCTCCGTTCCGGCATCCTCGCCGACGTCCTCACCACCGGGCTCTTCCTGGTGAGTCTCGCCGTCGCCGTCCTGGTGCCGAGCATCGGCTACGCGGCACTGTTCCTCATGGTGCTCGTCGGACCGCTCCACAGCCTGAGCATGCGCCGGCTCCGCGCGTCCGCGGCGAAGCGCTGAACCCGGGCGGCCGGGTCAGCGCATCAGCTGGGTGAGCAGACCCGACTGCATCGCGAGCCACACGATGCCGAAGATCACCATGACGATGATGGTGGCGACGGGCACTCGCTTCTGCAGCCGCCGGCCCTGCGGCGCCACTCCCGGCGGCGGTGTCAGCATCTGGGGCGGCGCGGCGAACGGCAGAGCGGCGGCGCCGGGCGTCACCATCCCGGCGGGAAGACCGTCGGGGGCGGGCATGCCCGAGGCCGGCGCGTCACCGGAGACGGGGCGAGGAGCGGATGCCGCGGCATCCGCCCCCAGGTGCTCGTCACGCCAGCGGCCCCACTGGGCGAGCTTGTCGAGCAGCGCCCCGACCGCGCCGAACAGCCACGCCCAGGTGGCGGGATCGAGCGTGGACATGTCGCGCTTGGCGTAGAGGAAGAGCCACTGATCGACGATCTCGACGTCGAGCGCCGCGGCGTTGTCGATGAAGCGCGCCATGATGTCGGGCGTGAAGAGGTAGAGCGCGTCGCGCTCGTAGCCGTTCGGGCAGTACAGCGCGAAGTGCTGGTCGAAGTCGCCCTCGAGGCTGAGGCGCTGGTCGCGGTCGAAGCTCTGCGGCAGGTTGGAGCCGAAGAGGCCGTTGTTGCTGAGCGCGTCGAGCACGATGTGCGGCAGCGGCACGTCGAGCTTGATCGCGACGTAGCCCCAGCGGTGAGTGGTGCGGTTCTTGCCCGAGCCGGTCGTGTACCGGTAGTTGGCGAACTCGACGAACCGGGGGCGCTCGCCGCGGACGAGATCGCTCGCGCTGCGGGAGCTGCCGCGACCGAAGATCATGCCGGGGAGCGCCGGATCGCTGAGCGTCGGCAGGTACGACATGCCGTTCGACGCCGCGAAGCGCGCGAGACGGAACCGGCGCTCCGAGCCCCTGGCGATGCCGCGGACCAGGGCGACCACGGCCGCGGCGATGACGCCGATCATGATCACGAACACCACGACGCCGAGGCCGCCGCGGGCACCCGACCGGGAGAACATCGACACCGCGACCGTCGCGATCGATCCGAAGAGGGTGAGGAAGATGAGTGCGGCGAACACCACCACGACGACGGTGAGGACCTGCGCGAATGTCGTCCCGGCCTCCCCTCGGGCCTTGAGCTGCGCGGTGTAGGCGCGCAGCTCCGCCTTGTCGACCGGCGCCGTGAGGGCGCGGGTGTCGAAGGGGAGGGATGCCGCGCCGCCGCCGCTCGCGGAGGTGCCCGCGCTCATCGGTTCACCTCGTCGGCGTCCCAGGTGAGCGCGGTGTCCTCCCGGATCGGGATCGCCTCGAGCCGCGGGTCGGCGCGCAGCGCGCGCACCAGATCGGCGCTGCCCCCGACGATCGTGGAGTCGTAGTCGACCTCGGTCGAGATGACCCAGGCGTGGTCGTCGGGCCAGACGAGGGTGGGAGCGTGGGCGCTGGGTGGGAACCCGTGCTCCTCGGCCTCACGGTCGCGCCAGGGGACGTCGAGGAACCAGTCCGGCCGGGCGAGCTCGATCACCCCTCCCCGGAAGAGCACGTGAGCGCGGTTGAGCAGCCGCAGGCGCGGACCCTCCGAGATGGCGCGGTCGAGCATCCCGTCCTGCCAGGTGTCCTTGCGGAAGCCTTTGTCGTACGGGTCGCGCACCGAGCGCGAGAGCATCTCGTTGTGCGCGTTCACCTCCTCGGAGGGGGTGGAGGTGAACTGGTAGAACGTGCGCGACGGTGCCGGCCCCATGAAGCCGACCAGACCGCCGAAGCCCTCCCACACCGCGACGCAGCCGTCGTCCGGTGTCGTCGTGTGCGCAGCCGCGTGACCGGCGACGACGGCGACGAGATCGGCCGGGAGGTCTCCCAGGTCGGGGGTGCCGTAGCGCCAGCCGGCCGCATCGCGCGGTCCGTCCTCGTTCTCGACGAGCCGGCCGGGGGCGACCAGGGCGTCCCACTGGGCGCGCGCGTGCATCGTCGTGCCGATGGCGGCCGCGGTCTGCGCCCACGACACCCGCTCGACGTCGATCTCGGGGTCGCGACGCTGGAACTCGTCCCACTCGCGGCGGTGGCGGGCGTACGGCAGGCCGGGCCAGCGCTCGCCGACCGGACGGTCGCGGGTGGCCGGATGGAAGATGCGCACGTACTCCGCGAAGCCGCGCGGCACGATGTCGTGGATCGTCCCGCGCCAGGGCGAGTCGACCCTGTCCCGGATCCAGTCGCCCGCCGCCACGTCCGCCGTCCATTCCATGGCGGCCACGCTACCTGCGGGAGGCCGTCGCGCCTCGTCGTCGCGCGGGCGCGGCATCCCGATTCCGGCGGATGCCGCGGCATCCGGTACACTGTGAAGGTTGTCCGGCCTCGGCCCAGCCCGAATCCGGCCGGACACGTGCACACACCCTCCTGCTGCCGGGAAATGCCCGACAGCCGTTCTAGTCCGAAGGAGGTGGGTCAGTGACGCACCAGTACGAACTCATGGTCATCTTGAACCCCGAGATCGATGAGCGCCAGGTCGCTCCGAACCTCGACAAGTTCCTGAAGGTCATCACCAACGACGGCGGTTCCATCGAGAACGTCGACGTCTGGGGCAAGCGCCGCCTGGCATACGAGATCCAGAAGAAGAACGAGGGCATCTACGCCGTCGTCAGCTTCACGGCATCCAGTGACGCCACGCGCGAGCTCGACCGTCAGCTCAAGCTCAGCGAGATGATCATGCGCACCAAGGTCCTCCGGGCCGAAGAGGCGATCGCGATGATCGCGTCGGAGAAGCAGCGCGCCGACGAGAAGGCCGCCCGCAAGGCTGCCCGTCCCGCCAAGCCCGCGGTCAAGCAGGACGCGTAAGGGTCATGGCCGGCGAGACGATCATCACCGTCGTGGGAAACCTCACGGCTGATCCCGAGCTGCGCTACACGCAGAACGGACTCCCCGTCGCGAACTTCACGATCGCGTCGACGCCGCGCACCTTCGACCGTCAGGCGAACGAGTGGAAGGACGGCGAAGCGCTGTTCCTCCGCGCGAGCGTCTGGCGCGAGTTCGCCGAGCACGTCGCCGGATCGCTGACCAAGGGCAGCCGCGTCATCGCGAGCGGTCGCCTGAAGCAGCGCTCGTACGAGACGAAGGAAGGCGAGAAGCGCACGTCGATGGAGCTCGAGGTCGACGAGATCGGCCCGTCGCTGCGCTACGCGACGGCTCAGATCACGCGTGCGGCCTCCTCCGGCGGTGCCGGCGGCGGACAGGGCGGCGGGCAGTCCCGCGGCCAGGTCGCCGACCAGCCGTGGTCGACCCCCGGGTCGAACAGCGGCTCCTCGAACAGCGGCGCCGACGCGTGGAGCACTCCCGGCTCCTACGGAGACGACACCCCGTTCTGATCCGCGAATCCGGCCGCCCGTCAGGCGCAGGCCGGGTCGCAGCATCCGATCTACACACTCAGTAAGGAAGAACCATGGCTGGAAAGTCCACCGGCGACCGCCGGAAGCCGCGGAAGGGCGGCAAAGTCACCGCTCCCGCGAAGCCGACCCGCGTCGGCCTCATCGACTACAAAGATGTCGCCACGCTTCGCAAGTTCATCTCGGAGCGCGGGAAGATCCGCGCCCGCCGTATCACCGGAGTCTCGGTGCAGGAGCAGCGTCTGATCGCCCGCGCGATCAAGAACGCGCGCGAAATGGCGCTCCTGCCCTACGCCGGCGCTGGCCGTTAAGGGGCACCGATGTCGAAGCTGATTCTCACGAACGAGGTCGCCGGTCTCGGCGGCGCCGGAGACGTTGTCGAGGTCAAGGACGGGTTCGCCCGCAACTACCTCATCCCCCAGGGCTTCGCCGTGGCGTGGACCCGCGGTGGCGAGAAGCAGGTGGCGTCGATCCGCGCCGCCCGTGACTCCCGCGCGATCCACGATCACGAAGAGGCCGTGGCGCTCAAGAACACGCTCGAGTCCAACAAGGTCAAGCTCGCCGTCAAGACCGGCAGCGAAGGCCGTCTGTTCGGCTCGGTCAAGACCGACCACATCGCCGACGCCGTCAAGGCCGCCGGCCTGGGCGACCTGGACAAGCGCAAGATCCACATCACCACGCCCATCAAGTCGATCGGCGAGCACGAGGCCACGGTGCGTCTCCGCGACGACCTGACCGCCGTGATCACCCTTCAGGTGGTCTCCGCCAAGTAAGGCGCAGAAGGCAGACGGATGCCGCGGCCCGGCCCCTCCACAGGGGTTCGGGTCGCGGCATCCGTCCTTTCACCGGCCGCGTCGGCGGCGGAGCAGGTCGGACCAGGCACGGCCGGCCCGCTCCGTCCGCGTCAGGCGGTGCGGCGCCGCAGCAGGAACGCCGCGCCGGCTCCGAACAGCACGAGTGCCATCAGGAGTGCCGGAAGGGCGCTCTCTCCTCCGGTGGTCGCCAGGCGCGCGGCCGGGGCGTTCGCGGTCGACGCGGCTGCGGTCGACGCGGCGGCGTAGACGGTCGCGCCCGCGGGTGTTCCGGCAGTGGCCGGGGTACCGGGAGTGCCCGGAGTGCCCGGAGTGCCCGGTGTGCCGGGGGTGCCGGGGGTGCCGGGAGTGCCCGGTGTGCCGGGGGTGCCGGGGGTGCCGGGGGTGCCGGGTGTGCCGGGCGTTCCCGGGGTGCCGGGCGTGCCGGGCGTTCCCGGGGTGCCGGGCGTGCCGGGCGTTCCCGGGGTGCCGGGGGTGCCCGGGGTGCCCGGGGTGCCGGGGGTGCCCGGGGTGCCGGGGGTGCCGGGGGTGCCGGGTGTGCCGGGCGTTCCCGGGGTGCCGGGGGTGGTGACGGTGCTGTCTCCGATGACGGAGATGGCGTTGCCGCCGACGGTGATCGGGAGGTTGACGACCGGGATCAGCTGGTTGCCGCCGAGGATGCCGTCCTCACCCGAGGTGATCGGCGCGAGAGGCGATCCGCCGCCGAGGCCGGTTCCCGTGCCCGTGCCGCCCACCACACTGCTGTCTCCGATGACCGAGATGGCGTTCCCGCCGACGGTGACGGGGATGTCCAGGACGGGGATCACCTGGTTGCCGCCGAGGATGCTGTCCTCGCCGGTGGTGACGGGTGCCGTCGTGGTGCCGCCGGTGGCCGGGGCTGCCGGGGCAGCTGCGGGGGCGGTGTCGGTGACGCTGCTGTCTCCGATGACGGAGACGGCGTTGCCGCCGACGGTGACGGGGATGTCGACGACGGGGATCACCTGGTTGCCGCCGAGGATGCTGTCCTCGCCGGTGGTGACGGGTGCCGTCGTGGTGCCGCCGGTGGCCGGGGCCACCGGCGCCGCTGCGGGGGCGGTGTCGGTGACGCTGCTGTCTCCGATGACGGAGACGGCGTTGCCGCCGACGGTGACCGGAACGTCCAGGTCGACGACCGCCTGGTTGCCCGACGCGATGCCGTCCTCGCCGCTGGTGCTCGCCTCGGGGGCCGGAGCCTCGGCGGGTGCAGCAGGCTCGGCAGGCTCGGCCGGCGCAGCGGGAGCCGCGTCCTCGACGGTGCTGTCGCCGATGACCGATACCGCGTTGTCGGTGACGGTGATCGGGATGTCGACGCTCACGATGGCCTGATCGCCCGACAGGATGCCGTCGAGGCCGCTCGTCGTGACCTCGGCCGCGGGAGCCGGTGCGGCCTCCGCGGGTGCCGGGGCCGTCGTGGATGAGCTGTCCCCGATGAGCGACACCGCGTCGCCGACGACGTCGACCGGGGCCGACACGTCGATGAGGGCCTGGGTGCCGGACAGCAGTCCGTCCTCGCCCGTGGTCTCGGCCGCGTTGGCGACCGTCGCGCCGAGCAGCGTGACGCCGCCGGCGAGAAGCGTGCCGATCAAGGCGCGCGTGATGAAGGTGTTCATGATCTCTCCTCGAGATGTGTTGACTGTTCGGATGCGCGGGAATGCGCGATGACACTCGGTCGCCGAGGGGGCGACGAGGTCCGATCAGTCGGGAGAGACGTCGGTGGGGTAGGTGGGTGCCACGGGAGCCGCGTCGTCCTCGAGTCCGGTGCGTCGCATCCAGGCACGGTATGCGAGCACGAACGCGACGGCGATCAGCGCCCAGGCACCGGAACCCGCACCGGCGGGCCCCATGGAGGACGATTCGCCCTGCAGCGTCGAACGCAGCAGCGATAACGGGTCGTTCGATGCGCCGCCGCCGATGGCCGCGGCATCCGCCGACGACACGACGGCCGTGGCGGACGGCGCGACGGCCATCCACAGGGCGGTGCCGCTCAGCACCGCCGCACGCGCGAAGTAGTCCAGCGGTCCGGCTGCGGACGTCGCGTCGAGGGGTCGGGGAAGAGTGCGGGAGGCGGGGAGCTCTGAGGCGGGGGCGAGCGCGGGCGACAGCGGCGTGAGGCTGCCGGTCACCGGCACGACAGGCGTCACCGCAGCGGGGACTGCCCCGTCGACGACACCCTCGACGGGGTCGGTCACGGTGTCGACGATCTCCGTCACGGGGCGGACGACCGCCTCCGTCGTGCCCTGCAGCACGCCGTCGACGGTGTGGCCGACGGACGAGAGGGCGTCATCGACGCCGGTGGAGGCCACGACGTCACCGACGACAGGGAGCGACGTCACGACCTCGACGCCCGCATCCACGACCGGACTGATGACGCCGGCATCGACGATCTCCGTCGCACCCGTGGTGACGGTGCCGACCGCGGACTCGACCGTCTCCACGACGGGGGTCACACCGGCGACGACGGGGGCCACGGCCTCGGTGATCGGGGCGACCACGGGGGCGACCGTCTCCACCACGGGGGCCACGACCGGCGCGACCTGTTCGACGACCGGCGCGATGGGGGCGGGCGGCGCGATCGGGGCGGGCGGCGCGGCCGGCTCCGAGACGGCGGCGACCGTGTCGCTGACGAGGTCGGTCACGGACGAGGTGGTGTCGGAGACGACCTGGGTCGCGGAGGAGGTGGTGCGCTCGACCGTGGAGGTCACCGTGCCGAGCAGACCGTCGTCGTCGGCGTGCGCCTGAGGCGCGGAGAAGCCCAGAACGAGAGACAGGAGCACCCAGGCGAACGCGACGCCGAGGGAGGCGATCAGCAGCGTGGAGATCCTCGACACGCGCTGCGGATGAATGGCGTCCATGTTCACCTCCCGAATACGACGACGTAAAAGGAGATCCGTCCGTGAGGAGCAGATCTAGGGGTGCCTGGTGATCTGAAGCTAGCCCTGCGATCGCGACGTGGGTAGGTGAGGCCCCCTTTTCGTCGCGACGGGCCTCGGCCGTCGTCGCGTCGCGTATGGATCGCTCGATCAGTGCGATGGGGAGGACGAAGCAGGGGCGGAGACCGCAGGAGGGCCTTGTGCGCACCCGTGGGAGCGCTGAGCTGTTCGGGGTGGGGTCCTGCTCTGCGTGCCGCAGAGGCGCCCAGAGGAGGCCGGCTGTCGCCGAACGGCCGGCTGTCGGTCGCGTACCGATCGAGAACACGACGTCGCTCGTCATCCCCAGATCTGTACACAGCCGCTCCTATCAGACCGAACCTTCAATCCCGAGTTCACCTCTTTCTTCCTCCACACCCTCACCGCGATGAGAAGGGCAGATCAGGAGCACTTAAATTCTTTCGACCCACTCGCGATAAGAAGGTTGTCCACATCCGTTGTGCACAGGGTCCGCGGCGTTTCGCGCATGTTCTCCACAGAGTTATCCACAGGGCTGTTTGCGCCTCGGAATCACCCTCCATAGCGTGGGGTCCGGCCCATCGGACGACTGCGCCGTCATCCATCGGGGGTGATGCGATGTCGGCGGTTCGTGGTGGGCTGTGCTCGATCGGGGAGCGGATGCCGCGGCATCCGCAGATCGGATCGGCGCTGTTCGCGCGCGCACCTCACGGGCACGCGCGATGAGGGTGAAGACGACAGGAGAGGACGGCAGCATGTCGATCGCCGACATCTCGGAGGAGCGTCTGGGGGGACCCCGGCAGTACGAGCGGACGCCTCCGCACGACGTGCTGGCGGAGCAGAGCGCGCTGGGCGGCATGCTGCTCTCGAAGGACGCCGTCGCCGACGTCATCGAGAGCCTGCGCGGCGCGGACTTCTATGTGCCGAAGCACGAGCTCATCTACGAGGCCATCCTCTCGCTGTACTCGCACGGTGAGCCGACCGACGTCGTCGCGGTCACCGACGAGCTCATCAAGACCGGCGAGCTGCAGCGCGCGGGCGGGGCCGATTACCTGCACACCCTGACCTCGATCGTGCCGACGGCGGCCAACGCGGGCTACTACGCCTCGATCGTCTCCGAGCGCGCGCTGCTGCGCCGTCTCGTCGAGGCCGGCACGCGCATCGTGCAGATGGGCTACCAGGGCGAGGGCGAGGCGCTCGACCTCGTCAACACCGCGCAGGCGGAGATCTACGGCGTCACCGGCGCCGACGCCGTCGAGGACTACGTCCCGCTGACGGTCGCCGTCGACGCCGCCGTCGACGAGATCGAGGCCGCCCGCGGTCGCGACGGTCAGATGACCGGCATCCCGACCGGCTTCGCCGGCCTCGACCAGCTGACGAACGGCCTGCACCCGGGGCAGATGATCATCATCGCCGCGCGTCCGGCCATGGGTAAGTCGACGCTCGCGCTCGACTTCGCCCGCACCGCGGCCATCGGCAACGACATGCCGACCATCTTCTTCTCGCTCGAGATGGGTCGCAGCGAGATCGCCATGCGCCTCATGAGCGCCGAGGGCGCGATCCCCCTGCAGGCGATGCGCAAGGGCACGCTCGACTCCCGCGACTGGACGACGATCGCGTCGGTGCGCGGACGCATCAACGACGCCCCTCTCTACATCGACGACAGCCCGAACATGACGCTGGTCGAGATCCGCGCGAAGTGCCGTCGCCTCAAGCAGCGCGTCGGCCTGAAGATGGTCGTCATCGACTACCTGCAGCTCATGACGAGCGGCAAGCGCGTCGAGTCGCGCCAGCAGGAGGTCTCGGAGTTCTCGCGCGCGCTCAAGCTCCTCGCCAAGGAGCTGGGTGTGCCGGTCGTGGCGCTGTCGCAGCTGAACCGTGGCGCCGAGCAGCGCTCCGACAAGAAGCCCGCGCTCTCCGACCTCCGCGAGTCGGGCTCGATCGAGCAGGACGCCGACATGGTGGTGCTGCTGCATCGCGAGGCCGCCTATGAGAAGGACAGCCCCCGTGCCGGCGAGGCCGACCTCATCGTCGCCAAGCACCGCAACGGCCCGACCGACACGATCACCGTCGCCTTCCAGGGCCACTTCTCCCGCTTCACCGACATGGCGCCGGTCGGGGACTTCGCGTAGAGGTCGCACCCGAATGAGCGTCGCCGTCTTCGATGACACCGACTCGATATCGTCGTTAGCCTTGGCGCGTGGAAGCGGAGTGGATCGAGCACCGACGTTCTGGTGATGGCGAACGAGTGGGGTGGATGGAACCCGTCGACGACGGGTTCATCGTGATCGACCTGCTGGGACGGCGGCGGACAGGGGTCGTGGACTGGATGCTCGCTGAGGAGACTCTCGACGATCTCGGTCTGGGCTATCTCGCCGACCCGTACGAATTGCGGCTGGACGACGGGACCTGGCTGCGCGTGCGCATCGCGGAGGTGTCACCCTCGACGATTCGCGTGAAGAAGGACGACTGGGGCGACATGACGGCGACGCAGATCTCCTACTCGGTCGCGTTCCCCGCGACCGACAGCCGGCTTCGCTCGCTGTCATGATGGGGAGGTGCCTTCACCCTTCGCGACGTGGCTGAGAGAACAGCCCTCGCTCACGGGGTCTCCGCCGCCCTTCGACACGACGGCGCTGCCCACCCAGCCGGTCGAGCTCTTCCAGGCGTGGATCGAGCAGGCCGTCGGGGCAGGGGTTCCGGAGCCGCTGGCCGCCACGATGTCGACGGTGGATGCTGCGGGCATGCCCGATGCGCGAACCCTCATCCTGAAGGATGCCGACAGCAGGGGCTGGGCGGTCGCCGGTCCGCGCTCGTCCGCCAAGGGATCCCACCTCGCGGCGAACCCGGCAGCGGCGCTGACCTTCTGGTGGCAGCCGATCATGCGCGCCGTGCGCCTCCGGGGACCGGTCCGCGAGGCATCCCGCGAAGAGAGCGACGCGGATCTCGCTGCCCGCTCCGCCGCAGCCCGCGCGGGTGTCGAGCCGGGCGAGTGGGTTCTGTGGAGGATCATGCCGGTGAGGGTCGAGTTCTGGCAGGGAGCCGAGGACCGCCGGCACACGCGGGTCGTGTACGAGCTGCGCGACGGCGACTGGCACCATGCGCCGCGACTCGCTGCAGGCTAGGTGTCGAGGAGAGGAGAACGTGATGACGGACTTCGAGGTGACTCGGATCGGCGCGCCGGATGCCTGGCGCGATCACTTCGGCGGCTTCGTTCCGGCGCGGTCGCGCGACGGACGGCGGGTCGTCGACCACGAGCTGTCGATGCAGTACATCGGGATGACGGCGAACGCGCTCCTCCCCGGTGAGGACGCCGGCTACTGGCACACGCACGCGGACATCGAGGAGCTGTACGTCTTCCTCGACGGACGCGGCCAGATGGGTCTCGATGAGGAGGTCGTGGACGTGGAGGCCGGGACCGTCGTGCGCGTCGGCCAGGGCGTGTGGCGGACGTGGCGCGCGGCGCCCGACAGTCCGACGGAGCTGCGCTGGCTGTGCATCCGCGCCGGCGGCGACCAGCTGCCCCACATCCCCGACGACAGCACGCGCGATCCCGACCGGCTGATGCCCTGGTGACGTCCGCGGTCTGCGCGGCCGTCCAGCGTCTCGTCTGAACAGCTCGACGTCTTTGGCCACCGGCCCCTCAGCTAATCGACACTTGTAAAATAGTGGTGTCGCCCAGGAAGCGACGGCCCCGGATCGCATCCGGGACTCCTCGAGGAGAAAGGTGCACACCATGGCACGCGTCAGCAACAAAGTGGCCCTCATCAGCGGCGGAGCCCGCGGAATGGGAGCATCCCACGCACGGCTGCTCATCGACGAAGGAGCGAAGGTCGTCATCGGCGACCTGCTCGACGCCGAAGGCGAGGCGCTGGTCGCCGAACTCGGCGACGCCGCGCGATACGTCCACCTCGACGTCACCGACTACGCCCAGTGGGAGGCCGCAGTGCAGACGGCCGTCGACGAATTCGGCGGACTCGACATCGTCGTCAACAACGCCGGTATCGCGAACTTCGCCTCGATCGAGGACTACACCCTCGAGGCGTGGGACACCATCATCGCCATCAACCTCACCGGCGTGTTCTACGGGACGAAGGCCGCGATCGAGCCGTTGAAGAAGAGCGGCAAGGGCTCCATCATCAACGTGTCCTCGACGGCGGGTCTGCAGGGCTACGAGGCCCTCCCCGGTTACAACGCGGCGAAGTTCGGCGTCCGCGGCCTGTCCAAGAGCGCCGCGCTCGACCTGGGCAAGTACAACATCCGCGTCAACTCGGTGCACCCCGGTGCGATCCGCACGCCGATGACCGACGGGCTGCCGAGCGAGCAGAACCACGTCGCACTCCACCGCATGGGCGAGGCGATCGAGCTGTCCAACCTGATCCTCTTCCTCGCCTCCGACGAGTCGAGCTTCTCCACCGGCGCCGAGTTCGTCGCCGACGGCGGAGAGACGGCCGGGCTCTCGCACTACGACTCCATCCACTCGTCTTCAGGAAGGCCGCGCCATGCGTGAAGACCCGCGCACGACACGCACCCGCACGGCGCTCCGCGAGTCGCTCCGGTCGCTGCTGGCGGAGCACTCCCTCGACGACATCTCGGTGGCGATGCTGTGCCGCGCGTCCGGCGTGCACCGCACCACCTTCTACGGCCACGCGACCGGCGTCCGCCAGTTCGCCATCGCGGAGTTCACCGCCGAGCTCGATCGGATCGCGACGGTCGAGGTGCATGTCGACGAGGAGACACCGGCGCACGTGGCGGGCCGGTACCTCGCCTCCCTGCGGGAGCTGCTCGCGCACCTCGTCGTCGACCGGACGGTGTACCGGGCCCTGCTGACCTCCGATTCGCGCGGAGCCTTCCGCGCGGCGCTCGAATCTCGTCTGCGCGCGCGCGCCGAGGACGCGCTCGCCGTCTTCGCGACGCAGGGGGTCGAGGGCGTGCCGGAGCATCCGCGCGAGCGTGCCGAGGCGGCGGCCTACATCGCGGGCGGGCTCGTCGGTGTCATCGAGGTCTGGACGATGTCGGACGACGCCGAGGTGAGCGAAGCCGGGACGCGCATCGGCGGGCTCCTCCCCGCCTGGTGGCCGGCGGGGGAGTGAGGCGGGTCGTGCCCGGGCACTCGCATCCGGCTCGTGCGGGTGATCAGATGCGCTCGGCGAAGACGACCCGGTTGTCGAGGTAATGCCCCGTTCCGCGGTCGAACACACCGCCGCGGGTGATGACGCGCAGCTCATCGCGGGGCGTCGCCCCGAAGACCTGCGCGGTGGGGAAGAGTGCCTTCGCGTAGTCCTGCGTCTCCGTGACGCGGTAGAGGTGCGTACGCTGCTGCGAATCGTGGACCTCGATCACGTCACCGGTCGAGACGTCGGCGAGATGACGGAAGACCGCGGGTCCGGTGGGTGAGTCGACGTGCGCGGCGATCACGGTGGGACCGGTGCTGCCGGGGCGACCGCCGCCGGTGAACCAGCCGACCTCGTCGTAGTCAACGGGCACCTCCATGCTGCCGTCCGGGGCGATGCCCAGCTCGATGAGAGGCTCATCCAGCCCCAGTGCCGGAATGACCAGTCGCGACGGTTCGGCTGACCGCGGTGGTGACGCCCGTACGGAGGGCGTCGGCGAAGCCGCCGGCGTCGCCGACTCAGCAGGAGGGGCGGACGCGGTCGCGCCGGCCACCGGCGCCGGCGGGAGCGCTGCCGGACGCGGTGCACCCGGCCAGCCCTGACATCGTCACCTGGGCGACCAGGCCCGCGACCAGCGCGGGGCGCCTTGATCGGGCGCCCCGCTGTGTCGTGTGGGATCTCGAGGTCATCGCCCTGCGGATGCGCGACGTCGGTGCACCAGCACCGCACTCGCGGCGAGCAGGCCCGCACCGCCGACGGCGGCCGAGACGACGAGCGGGTTCATGCCCGCGTCGGCGGCTCCGCCTGCTCCCGTGTCGACACCGCCGACGGGGATGGCGGACAGCTGCCCGCGAACGACCCCCGCGGGCGAGGTGACGGTGTGCGAGTCGCCGGTGAACCCGGCGGGGTTCGCCTCGATCTGGGCGAGGGTGAAGCCCTCGCCGGTGTCGACGCCCTCCGCCAGGATCCCGGTGGTGAACGGACCCTGCAGGCAGCCGGACGACGTACGAGGTCCGTCGCCGGCGGGAGCCGGATTGGGGAAGGAGATCCGGGGCGGCCCGGGCTTGCCGACAGCCGCCTCGTGGATGTGCGTGGCGGTCTTGGCGGGGCTCTGGTAGTCGCCGGTCACGCCCTCGAGGCGGATGTCGTAGCAGATGATCTCGAGATCGGAGTTGATGCGGAAGGTGAAGGTGCCCGTCGCGCCGCTCTCGCCGGGGGCGGCGACGCCGTCGTTGTTGATGACCTGGTCGGGCGTGGCCATCACGGTGAACGCGCTCGTGAACTCCGACGGCTCGGAGACCTCGGTCTCGGCGTAGGCGGGCGCTCCCACAGCCAGCAGGGCGACGCCCGCGAGCGCTCCGATCGTCAGTGGGCGGGTGTACGTCTTCTTCGTCATCGTCGTGCCTCTCGATCGGGACGCTCATGGTCCGGTTGTCGGGGGTGTACGACCCGCACCCTCCGCATGTTCATCCGCTGCCGGAATCGTCGCGAAATGAACGTCCCGCGCTTTGTGGACGTATCCCCTGGCGAAGGCCGGCAGTACCGCGACCGCTAGCCTCGAAGGGACGGGCCGATGGCCGGACGGACGGTGGATCCCGCCGCGGGAGGCGGGGAGGTGCATATGGATGCCCCTTCTCGACGCGACGACATCTTCGACGTGCATCGTGCCTTCCAGGATCACGGCGGCGCTCTCCTGGGGTACGCGGTCAACGCGCTCCGTGACCGGCCGCTCGCCGAAGACTGCGTGCAGGAGACCTTCCTGCGCGCATGGCGGGCACGCACACGATACGATCCGCGGTCCGCGTCGGAGCGCACGTGGCTGTTCTCCATCGCCCGCAACGTCATCGTCGACGCCGTCCGCGCCCGGGCGCGGTTGCCGATCATCGGCGACGACGCCGAGCTCGAGAGCCGCGCGACAGAGGCCATCGATCCGCTCGAGCGTCTCCGGATGCTGGAGGCATTGTCCGTGCTGAGCGAGTCGCACCGTACGGCCGTGGTCGCCGTGCATCTTCACGGCCGCAGCTACCGGGAACTGTCGGAGGCCACAGGCGTTCCCGTCGCCACGTGGCGCACCCGGACCTTCCATGCGCTGCGCGCACTCAGGACGCACCTCGAAGAGATGGATGAGCATGATGCGCACTCCCGATGACAGATGGGCCGAGCTGGCCGCCGCCGCCCTCGCCGGAGAACTGACCTCTTCCGAGGCGGCGGAGTTCGATGACCTGCGCCGCAGCGATACGCGACGCGCGGAGGAGTACGTCGCGCTCCAGGGGATCTCAGGCAGACTGCGTCAGGGCGACCTGACGTGGGTGGCTCCTCGGGGAACCGACGACCTCGCCGACCGGATCGCGGCGTCCATCCAGAGGGACGACCTCACAGCCCTGTCGCCGTCGCCCTCGCAGGCGGTCACCGCAGAGGGAGCGCGTCGACGGCGCCGGTGGCTGGCCCCGCTTTCGGCGGCCGCGTGCCTCGTGCTGGGCCTCGTCATCGGTGTCAACAGTGCGGGGCTGTTCGCCCCGTCTCCACCATCCGGTCCGCCAGGGACGCTCGGCGCCGTCGAACAGATCTCCGTCGTGGAGGACGAGGGTGCAGCCGACGTGCACGCGCAGCTCGTCGCTCACACCTGGGGCACGGAGGCGTACCTCGAGGCCACGGGTCTCACCGTGGGCGCGACGTACGAGCTCGTCTTCGTCGGGTCGAACGGTGAGGAGTTCTCCGCCGGCGAAGTGCTCGGCTCGGACGTGCCCATCGTGTGCCGGATGAACGCCGGCGTGATGCGGGAGGACACGGTGCGCATGGAGCTGCGCGGAACGGGCGACGTCGTCGTCGCCCACGCCGCACTGCCTAGCGTCTGAGGCGCCGCGCGGACGGGATTGCGTCGCGGTCAGCCCGAGTAGTCCTGCGACCAGGCCCTCTCGGGCTCGATGAAGAAGACCGCCATGCCGGAGCGGACGTCGTAGTCCGCGCCCGTGTAGAGCCGGGCGATACGGTCGACGACCTCCATCGCCGCCTCGCCGGTGATGCGCTCGACGACGCGACCGCGCACGGTCGCCATGTCGAGCGGCTGGTCGGGACGCGTCGTGGACAGCGCCACACGCGGATCCCGCTGCAGGTTGCGGTCCTTCCGCGAGTCCTCGACCATGAACACCGCCAGCCGGTCGCCCTCGACGCCGATCCACACCGGCACGGAGTGCGGGGCGCCATCGGGCAGCAGCGTCGCGATGTGCGCCAGCGCGCCGCGCGCGAAGTACGGACGGACGGTCTCCCAGGAGCTCATACGACCGATCGTATCCACGGATGCGTCGCGCCGACCCGCGCCCTCAGACACTTGTCGGAAGTACCGCTGAGGCCCTCGCGGGGCGGGAATCGCCGGCGTTACCGTGGACGCACTCGCCCGGCATCCCGTGGCGAAATCACCACACCCCGTCCCAGGCTCCGGCTTGGTCCTACACGCACGCGGAGGTCGATCATGTCATTCATCACCACAGAAGACGGCGCAGAGATCTACTACAAGGACTGGGGGCCCCGCGATGCGCAGCCCATCATGTTCCACCACGGCTGGCCCCTGTCCTCGGACGACTGGGACGCGCAGATGCTCTTCTTCCTGAGCAAGGGCTACCGCGTCGTCGCCAGCGACCGCCGCGGCCACGGCCGCTCGTCGCAGATCGGCACCGGTCACGACATGGACCACTACGCCAGTGATGCCAGCGCCGTCGTCGAGCACCTCGACCTGCGCAATGCGGTGCACATCGGTCACTCCACCGGCGGCGGCCAGGTGGCCCGCTACGTCGCGAAGTACGGCGAACCGCAGGGGCGCGTCGCCAAGGCCGTGCTCGTCTCGTCCGTGCCGCCGCTCATGGTGCAGACCGATGCGAACCCCGACGGCACCCCGGTCTCCGTCTTCGACGGGTTCCGCAGCGCGCTCGCCGCCAACCGCGCGGAGTTCTACCAGGCCGTGGCCTCCGGACCGTTCTACGGATTCAACCGGACCGGTGCCGACGTGTCGGCCCCGGTCATCGCCAACTGGTGGCGCCAGGGCATGACCGGCAGCGCGCTGGCCCACTACGAGGGCATCAAGGCGTTCTCGGAGACCGACCAGACCGAGGACCTCAAGGCCATCACGGTGCCGGTGCTCGTCACGCAGGGCGACGACGATCAGGTCGTGCCCTACAAGGACGCTTCTCTGAAGCAGCACGAGCTGCTGCAGAACTCGGAGCTCAAGATCTACGAGGGCTTCCCGCACGGCATGCTCACCACTCACGCCGACGTCATCAACCCCGACCTGCTCGCGTTCATCCAGAAGTAGGTCGACGCGCGGGGGAGGCGCGGTCCGGCGATGCCGGGTCTCGCCTCCTCCCGCATTCCGACGAGCGGATGCCGCACCCGGCGTCTGCCCCCGCCTCACGATCACCAGCGCAAGGAGTTACCCGATGTCCGATTCCCCGACACTCGACGACCTCACCGGCAGCGCGGACGAGCGGCGACAGCAGCTCGCCCAGCGGGAGGCGGCGGCACCGCTCCCGGCGGACTGGCTCAAGCGGCAGCTCGACGGCGCGCTGGACGCGTGGGCTGCTGACGAGACCGTCCTCGACATCGACCAGGAGGCGCGCACCGACTTCTGAGGTCGGGCGGGTCCGCGACCGGCGCGCCCGCGCGCCGGTCGTCAGCTGTCGCCGAGACCGTCGAGCAGGTCCGCGCTCGGAGCGAAGAACACGCTCCCCGTCTGCGCCGTCGAGAAGTCCAGAAGCCGGTCGTGCAGACCCGGCGGGTCGCCGATGAACATGCGCTGCAGCATCCGCTCGATCACCCACAGGTGACGCGCGTAGCCGATGAAGTAGGTGCCGAACTCGCCGGAACCCGGGGACCCGAACGGCATGTTGTCGCGGAGGATGTCGTGCTCGCCGTTCTCGTCGACGATGGTCGAGAGCGTCTTGTGCGACTTCTGGCCGTCGACGGCGTCGTCGAGCTCGGTGTTGTCCGCCTTCGTGCGGCCGATGATCTGCTCCTGCATCTCGGTGGTGAGCGCGCGCCACGTGTCGAGGGGATGCAGGTACTTCTGGACGACCACGTAGGTGCCGCCGGCGCCCGGACCGTCGTCCTCCGTCAGCACGGTCGAATCGAGGACGGCGGGCCCGACGGGGTTGGCGGTGCCGTCGACGAAGCCGAGCAGATCGCGGGTGTCGAAATAGCGGAAGCCGGTCGTCTCATCGACGACGTCGACCGCGTCGCCGAGGACGGCGAGGAGCTGGCGCTCCAGCTCGAAGCAGAGGTCGCGGCGGTCGGCGCGGATGTGGAAGAGCAGATCGCCCGAGGTGGCGACCGCTGTGTGCGTGGCGCCGACGATGGGCTGGAAGGGCTTGAGCTCCCCCGGGGCGGGCTGCCCCGTGACGGCGGCCCACACGTCGCTGCCGATCCCCACCGTGCACGACAGCGCGCCGGTGAGGTCGCGGAACGACACGTTCTTCACCAGATCGCTGATCGATCCCAGCCCGGCGCGGACCGCGGCACGGGCCTCATCCGAGTCGCGCACCGTGAGCACGAGGAAGATCGCGTGCTGGGTGAGCGGGGCATCGACCTTCTGCGGTTCGATCGGCACGCGGTGGGACGAGGTGTCTGCGCTCATGCGAGGTCCTTCGGGCGGCGAGCTGGGGCCCCAGCATCCCATCCTCCGCCTCTCAGCGCATCCGACACCTGTCGCGAGATCCGCGTCGCGGCGTGGTCACGGCTGCGGCAGGGAGTCGAGCGCCGTCTGGATCTCCGCCGCCCACCAGTCGGGGCGCTCGTGCGGCTGCACGAGATCCAGCGCGCGCTGGAGATCGCCGCGCGCCTTCTCGGTCGCGCCGAGCCCGAGGAACGCGAAGCCGCGGTGACGGTGCGCCCGCGCGAGGAAGCCCGGCTCATGGGGGAAGAGCGCGGCGTCGTCCATGATCCGCTCGGCCACGACGATCACCTCGTCGTACCGCTTCAGCTGGAGGAGCGCTTTGGCGGCGATGGCGGTCTGCGAGTTGTTGGCGGTGTTCCATTCGCGGATGGCGAGGTCGGCCTCGCGCTCGTCGAGCACGCGCCGGATCTCGCCGGCCTCCTGAAGCGCCCGCTCGGGATCGTCCTCCATCCACCCGCTCGCGAGGAAGTAGCGGCTGTGCACCTGCGCCTCGACCAGATCGGCGGCCGTCGCCTCGGCGAGGGCCAGCGCGGCCGTCTCGCGTGCCGCCGCAAGCTCCCCGCGTCGCGTCTCACTCCACGCGAGGGTCACGAGTGCCCAGACCGCCGATTCCGTCGCGCCCGCTGCGAGGGCCATGTCACGGGCGCGGTGCGACATCGTCAGCGCGCGGTCGGCGTCGCCGTCCACCAGACCGAGCTCGAGGGCCGCCTGCCAGTGCAGCTGCCTGACCAGAACGGTCTGATCGCCCAGCTGCTCTGCGGCGGCGACGGCGATCTCCAGGACGGTCCGCCAGTGCGGGAAGCCCAGCCACCGTTCGGCGAAGTGCGCGAGGGCTTCCGCGGTCGCGAGTACGGTGTCCGGCGGGTCGCCGGCGCCGGCCGCAGCGGTCTCGAGCGCGCGGAACCATGCGTCCGCCTCCGTCGTCAGCCAGTCGTGCGCCGACGCGAGAGTGACGCCGCCGGCCTCCGCCGCGGCATCCTGCTCCTCGGTGACCTGGGCCATCCTGCGGGCGGTGTCGAGCGTCCAGCGCCGCAGGCCGGCCTGTCGCTCGTCGATCTGCTCGGTCGTCTCGGCCGACGCGAGCCTCTCCCTCGCGAAGACGCGGAGGAGGTCGTGCATGCGATAGCGCTCGCCGATCAGCGGCTCCACGAGCGCGCTGTCGGTGAGCTCGTCGAGGCTCTCGGCGACCGCCTCCGCGCTCAGGGCGGCGACCGCCGCCGCCATGTCGGCGCGGAAGGACGGTCCGGTGATGAGGGAGAGGCTGCGGAAGAGCTGCTGGGACCGAGGTGCCAGCGTGTCGTACGAGAGAGCGAACGCGGATGCCGCGCTCAGGTCGCCCGCCACCAGATGCCGCAGTCGCGTCGTCTCCGTGCGCAGCCGCAGGACGTAGTCCTCGACGCTCCAGTCGGGACGGGACGAGATCCGGCTCCCCGCGATTCGCAGCGCCAGCGGCAGGTCGGCGCACAGTGCGGCGAGTTCGTCGAGATCGCCACGGGCGAGCTGCGCGGGCGCGATGATCCTCGAGAGGACGTCGATGCTCGCAGGGCGGGGGAGGGGACCGAGGGCCACCCGGCGACACCCCTCCAGGCCGGCGAGCGGGCGTCGCGACGTGAGGACGAGCCGGACCGGCAGGGTCGCCGTCAGCACCGCTCGCACCTGCTCCTCGCCTGCGACGTTGTCCAGGAGCACGGCGAGCGACGCGGTGGCGGTCGCCCGCCGCCACGCGGCGACGGCATCGTCCATCGTGTCCGCCTCTTCGCCGGCCTCGGTCTGCCGGAGCAGAGCCTGCAGGACCTGCAGAGGAGGAAGCGGAAGGCTGTCGGGGCTGTGGACATTCACGAACAGGATGCCGGTGGCATCCGTCGTCACCCGGTGGAGCGCTTCGAGCGCGATGGTCGTCTTTCCCACGCCGGCCATGCCGGTGACGAGCACGGGGGTGGTGACGGCGGCGTCGCTCCCCGCGAGCAGCGTCGTGAGGACCTCCAGCTCGTCCTCGCGGGCGGTGAAGTCGGGCAGGCGGAAGGGCCGGACGGAGACGGCCGGAGCATCGAGCGACGCGGCTCGCCGCCCGGGGCGGGCCGCCTGGAGGAAGTCCGCGCGGTCGTCGCCGCCGAGGTCGAGTCCGTCGGCGAGGGCGATGACCGTCCGCCGCTGCGGACCCGTGCTTACTCCGCGCTCGATGTCGCCGATGGCCCGCGGACTCAGTCCCGACCGCTCGGCGAGGTGCTCGATCGTGAAATCGGCGTGCTGGCGACGGCGGCGAAGCAGGACACCGAATGGATGCTGCGACACGAGCTCGTCTCCCGGCTGAAGGACATCCCGCATCACGCGCGTCCTCGTGGGATCTCGCGTGCGACGTCCTACGGCGAGCCTGGCAGATCGCGCAATCGCCGCAAAATCCCGGAAACGTGATTTCTGCCCCCTTTCTTCCTGGTGTCCCCGCGGCCCACGCGGTCGAATGAAGCAACACTCCACAAGAACCCCCGCACACGGCCGCGTCCGCCTCGCGACCCCGCGTGCGGCTGCCCACCGTGAGGGAGAGCCATGAGCGACCTCGTACGCGAGTCGGAAGGTGCGCGCCACGCCGACCGCCACGGTGTGCTCTTCGCGCTGACCTCGGCCGACCCGGCCGCCAGGCGCGAGGCGTTCGAGACCGCTGTGGAGAACCGGTGGCTGGAACGGGGCGCCGGCACCGTCGTCCGCGTCGTGCTCATCGACAACGCCGTGACCTCGCTGAGACGCGCGGGCTTCGGGCGTCAGCTGGCGGCACTGCGCCCCGTCCCGGCCTACCTGGCGGGCATGCGCAGCGGAGCCGTCATCGTGGTGGGGCCGTCGACCGAGTCGGACCTCGACGCGCGCATCCATCGCGAAGCGGAGGCACGAGGCATCCGGGTCCTGGGGATCGGAACCGCCTCCCCGGTGCCGGCGGCTCCCGACCTCGATGCCGCCGTGGGGGAGGCCACGCACGCGGCGGAGCTCTCGGCGGCGTTCGCGGAGTTCCGCCCGGCCGTCGACGTCAGCGCGCTGGGAGGCTGGCTGCTGCTCGCGACCGCGAAGGTCGACCCGGCGAGCCTGGCGGCCGTCTCGCCGGCCGCGCACACCCTCGTCACACACGGCGACGAGACCCAGAGGCGCACCGTCGAGACCTACCTCGACGTCGCCGGCAATGTTCCGGCGGCATGCGAGGTGCTGTTCATCCACCGGACGACGCTCTACTACCGTCTCGAGCGGATGCCGGCCGAGGTGCGCGATGCGCTCGCCGACGGCATGAAGCGCAGCACCCTGCACCTCGCCCTCAAGCTCATCCGGCTGTGGGAGGCCGGCGGTCGCATCTGAGCCGGGGCGGCCGGGCGATCAGCGGCGCAGGCGTGCCCGCGTGCCGGCGATTCCGCGCAGCGAGGCGCGCACGGGCTGGCCGAGGTAGATGCCGAGCGATGCGCCGACCGCGAGGCTGATGCCGATCGTCGCCGCGCCGGCCAGGGTGGTGAACCCGGTGAGCAGCAGCGACGCGTTCTGTCCCGACTCCACGACGCCGAGCAGGCCCCGGAACACGGCGGCTCCCGGCACGAGCGGCAGGATCGCAGCGGTGGTGATCGCCACGGACGGAACGTGCAGTCGGTAGGCGATGAGCACTCCGGCGAGGCTGCCGAGGAAGGCGCCGAAGCCGCTTGCGGCAGCCACCTCGAAGCCGAGCCGGGTCGCGCCGAGGTACCCGACCCACGCCACCAGGCTCAGTGCCGCGCTGACGCCGATGATGCGGCCGCCGCCGCCGTTGAAGATGGCCACCGATACGGCGATGAGCGCTGCGCCGAAGAACTGCAGGGGCACCGGACCGAGCGGCAGCGCCTCTGTCGGGGGAGACATGGCGAACCCGAGCGCGCTGGCCGTCTCCAGCCCCGCCAGGATGCCGAGCACCACGCCGAGCGTGTTCGTCGTGAGCTCCAGGATGCGCCCGATGGCGGTCAGCGCGAAGCCGTCGATCGCGTCCTGGGCGGCTCCGACCACGGTGAGCCCGGCGAGCATCAGGACCACGCCCGAGGCGACGATCACCGACGGACGCACCTGGGCCGCGGCATCCCACCCCGTCTGCCGCAGCAGCGGAGTGGCCGCCGCGATCATCGTCAGCACGAAGGCTCCGGCGATCTGGCTGAAGAAGTAGGGGACGCGGGCGCGCGCGAGGGCGAACTGCGTGAGGGCGGCGACCGCAGCGGCGACGAAGGCGAGGGCGATCACCAGTCCGTTGCCGCCGAACATGATCGCGACGCCGACCGCCAGCAGGGCCTGCGAGAGCACCACCACGGCGGGCCGGTAGCGGAACGGCGTGCGCCGGATCTCCCGGCAGCGGGCCAGCGCATCGGCGGGGTCGCGACCCTGCTCGATCTCGGCGACCAGCGCCTGCAGGCGCTCGAGTCGCAGATGGTCGGGCGCGGAGCCGCGCACGACGCGCAGCAGCGTGACCGGGGATGCCGCGCCCGTGCGGTGATGCGCTGCGGTGATCGAGTTGTAGGTCACGTCGACGTCGACCGGGTCGACGCCGTAGGCGCCCGCGACGCGGACGATCGTCGTCGTCACCGCGCTGGCGCTGGCTCCGGCCACGAGCATCGTCTCGCCGATGCGCACCGCCAGGTCGAGGATCGACACTGCGAGGCGGTCGTCGATGACGGGGAGCGTATCGGTCGAGGTGTCGGTCGATGCGCCTGTCCGCACGAAGCCCGACAGCGCCTTCAGAACGGTCCGCTCGCGCCGGTTCATGGTCACCTCCCGCCTTCGTGCCCGGCCGGCGCCGGACCCGACCCGGCGCAAAAGCTCGAGTCTAGCCGCGGTCGGCGCGGGAGGTGCGATCGCCTGAGTTCCTCTGCGAATCCGACGAGGACCGCGTCCGCAACCCCTCCTGCGCGCCCGGACAGGCCGTCAAGATGAGCGCATGGCCCCTGACGACACCCACGACGTCGCGGAGATCGACGTCTACGCCGGCATCCAGTCCGAGCGCGTCCAGCAGCTGAACGACATCGAGGAGATCGGCGACGGCGCGTACGTCCTCTATTGGATGCAGCAGTCGCAGCGGGCGGAGTTCAATCACGCGCTCGAATACGCCGTGCACCGCGCGAATGAGCTCGACCAGCCGATCCTCGTCTGCTTCGGCATCACCGAGGACTACCCCGACGCTCAGGAGCGGCACTACTCCTTCATGCTCGAAGGGCTCGCCGACGTCGCCGAGGCGCTCGAGAAGCGAGGCATCACCTTCGTCGCCCAGCGCGGCACGCCGGACGACGTCGCAGCGAAGCTCTCGAAGGACGCGTCCCTCGTCGTCACCGATCGCGGCTATCTCCGCATCCAGGGACAGTGGCGCGACCGCGTCGCGAAGGACGCCGACGTCCCCGTCATCCAGGTCGAGAGCGACGTCGTGGTGCCGGTCGAGCTCGCGTCCGACAAGAAGGAGACTGCGGCGCGGACCCTCCGCCCGAAGATCACGAAGCACCTGGAGCGCTTCCTCGCGCCGCTCCGCGCGACGACGGTGAAGAACACGAGCCTGGGGAGGGAGATCGCGGGGGAGGACCTGAGCGACATCCCCACGCTTCTCAAGAAGCTGTCCATCGAGCGCGACGTGCCCCCGGTGACGATCTTCACCGGCGGCACCACCGCGGCGAAGACGATGCTGCGGCACTTCATCGAGGACTCGCTGCCGCACTACGCCGAGAATCGCAACCAGCCCCAGACGAACGACGTCTCGCACATGAGCAAGTACCTGCATTTCGGGCAGATCTCGCCGGTCTACCTCGCGCTCGAGGTGAAGAAGGCGGGCGGGGGCGAGAACGTCGACGGGTTCCTCGAGGAGCTCATCATCCGGCGCGAGCTGCCGCAGAACTTCGTGTTCTACGAGCCGCACTACGACTCGTATCAGGGGCTGCCCGACTGGGCGCGCGAGACGCTGCAGAAGCATGCGACGGACAAGAGAGAGCACGTCTACACCCGCGGGCAGCTCGAGAAGGGCGAGACGCACGACGAGTACTGGAACGCCGCGATGCGCGAGATGGTCGTGAGCGGCTACATGCACAACCACATGCGGATGTACTGGGGCAAGAAGATCATCGAGTGGTCGAAGACTCCGGAGACGGCCTACCGGACCGCGCTCTACCTCAACAACAGGTACTTCCTCGACGGGCGCGATGCGAACTCGTTCTCGAACATCGCGTGGCTCTTCGGCCAGCACGACCGCGGGTGGACCGAGCGCCCCGTCTTCGGCACGGTGCGTTACATGAACGCCGCGGGCCTCGAGCGCAAGACCGACCCGAAGGCATACGTCGAGAAGGTCGACAAGATCGCCGAGCAGGTCGAGTCTGAGAGCTGAAGCGCTCGGATCGGGCCCGTGTGCGGGCAGGTTCAGCTGCGGGTGCGGCTCCGGCGTCGGAGCAGGGCGAGCAGGCCGCGCCACCCCACCAGGAAGAGCAGCAGGACGGATGCCGCGACGATCACGAATGCGATCTGCACACCCTGTCCCGTCACGGCGCGCAGCAGCATCCCGCCGGCGACGGTGATGGCCCATACGGGCAGGCCGGTGCGCACGACGGCCAGCGGCGCCCGCCACGCGAGCGACAGCACCCAGCCCACGACGAGCGCGAGCAGGAACGGCCACGAGGTGGTCCAGAGCCCGGCCAAAATGCCCTCGGTGTGACTGGCGCGGCCGATCGCGGCGAAGATGACGATGAGCACGGCGTCGATGACGAACGCCGTCACCCTGCGGCGGACGACGACCGCGTCCGTCGTCCGGCGTGAGCTCGAGTCGGTCATACCGTCAGGCTAGCCGGGGCCGCGGCATCCGGCTCGTCACACCTGCAGAGGACGTGCGACGTCGAGGCGGTCGCGATCGATCAGCCACCGGACCGACTCGAGGATCGCCGCCTCCGGCTCGTACTGCGGCGCGAAGCCGAGCACGCGACGAGCCTTGTCGATGCTGAGGTGGTGGTTGCGGAACAGGTGCCCCCAGCTCGCGTCCGCGTGCCGCTCGGTGTTCTCCGCGCGGAACTGCTCCCACGAGATCGGCTCGAGCGTCGCCGTCCGGCCGAACCACGAGGCCGCGATCTCGGCGTAGCCGCGGACGCTCAGCGACGACGGGGCGACCGCGTGGAAGTCCTCGCCGGCGGCGGCGTCGCGGTGCGCGACGGCGAGCTCGAACACCTGGGCGACGTCGTCGGCGTGCACGTGGTGCAGGAGCTCGGACCCGATGCCGGGGATGCGGAGCGTGCCGCCCTCCGAGAGGGTGCGCCACACCGACGGATCGCCGTTGCCGAGCGGGCCGACCGGCGACCATCCGGGGCCGACGATGTGACCGGGGTGCACGGAGGTCGTGACGAGGCCGCCGCCGGCGGTCTCGCGCTGCAGCATCCGTGCGATGGCCTCCTTCTGGATGCCGTACTCGTCGAACGGCGGCGTCCCCTCGCCTTCGTGGATGGGAGTCTTCAGGGCGGGTCCGTAGCGCCAGAGGGTTCCGCAGTGCACGAGGTGGTCGACGCGACCGCGCAGCGCGTCCACGAGGGCGCTCGCGGACGCGAGCGTGAAGCAGAGGAGGTCGACGACGACCTCGGGATGCTGCGCCAGCACCGTCCGCCCGAACTCGCCCGCGGCATCCTGCGCCTCACGGTCGGCCACGATCTGCGTGACGGCTCGCCATTCCGGGGCGTCGACGTAGGCGCTGCTCGATCCGCGTGTGATGTTCACGACGTCGTGGCCGGCGCGCACGAGTCGCGGAACCAGGAAGGAGCCGATGTGGCCGCTCCCGCCGACGACGACTATCCGCATGGCGTCCGCTCCGTCGTGTGCTCCATGCCCTCATCCTGCCGGTCTCGCCCGGTTCGCCCGGTCGGGTTGACGCTTCCTGCGGAATCGAGCAGCGGGATGCGGCACGCCGCGTCAGGTGAGGCCGGCGGTCTGTGCGGCGGCAGCGCCCGCTCCGGCTCGAGTCGACGCGTGCTGCCCGAATGGGGGGTCGGATGCTGCAACTCCGGTCAGGCGAACGTGAGGCGCCGCGGAGGTCGGGGGAATAGACCCGAGCATTGGTTGTTGTGTCAACTAATGGTCGCGGCATACCGTCGCGCATCGAACGAAGGACTCCGGCATGATCGCCTCGCCGCTCGACTGGCGCCCCGCGCCGATCCGCACCCTCGGGGCGGCCGCCGACGCCACCCGCATGGACACCGTCGAGCTGCTCGTCGGCGACCTCGACGCGCAGACCGCGTTCTACCGCGACGCGGTGACGCTCGACGTGCTCGACCAGTCGGGTGCACGCGCGACGCTCGGGCGCGACGGCATCCCGATCGTCACGCTGACACACACGCCCGACCTTCCGCCCGTCGACCGGCACGCCGCCGGGCTCTACCACACGGCCATCGCGTTCCCCGATCGGGCGGCGCTCGCCGCGGCGGTGCTGTCGATGGCCCAGCGCGCCGGTCACCTCTACCAGGGCGCCACGGACCACACCTTCAGCAATGCGTTCTACTTCAGCGACCCGGAGGGCAACGGCATCGAGCTCTACTGGGACCGTCCTGTGGAGATCTGGCAGAACCAGCCTGACGGATGGATGCCGACCAACACCGCCATCGATCCGAACGCGTTCCTGCGCACGCACCTCGACCCGAACCGGGTCGCCGCCGACGCCGCGACGGTGGGGCACGTGCACCTGCAGGTCGGCGACATCGCCGCCGCACGCCGCTTCTATGTCGACATGCTCGGCTTCGATGTGATCATGGACCTCGGCTCGGCGCTGTTCATCTCGGCCGGCGGGTACCACCACCACATCGGCCTGAACACGTGGCACAGCGCCGGCGCCGGACCGCGGGCGGTGTCGCTCGGGCTCGGAGACGTGCGGCTGCGCATGCCGGAGCGCGGCGACATCCTCTCGCTCGCCGACCGCGCCCGCCACCACGGCGTCTCGGCCGAGGACGACGGCAGCGCGCTGCGGCTGCGCGACCCGTGGGGCACGCTCCTGACCGTCGCGCCCGAGGGGGTGGCGGCGTGAGCGGATTCGGGAAAGACCGTGCGTCGCTGCCCGAGGCGGAGATCCGCACCACGGTGACGGTGCCGCTGCGCTTCTCGGACGGCTTCCGAGCGGAGGCGCGCGTGTCGACGTTCCGCCACCTCGTCGACGGCGCCGAGCACCTGCTGCTCAGCTTCGGCGGGGGAGTGGATGCTGCCGCCTCCGGACCCGCTCCGGCTCCGCTCGTACGGCTGCACAGCGAATGCCTGACCGGCGACGTGTTCGGCTCCGAGCGCTGCGACTGCGGCCCGCAGCTGCGCGAGGCCGTCGAGCGCCTGTCCGTCGCGGGCGGCGCTCTGCTCTACCTGCGTCAGGAGGGACGCGGGATCGGCCTGTACGCGAAGCTCGACGCGTACGCGCTGCAGGACCAGGGTCTCGACACCTACGAGGCCAACACCGCGCTGGGCCGCGGTGAGGATGAGCGCGACTACGCGGCCGCCGCGCAGATGCTTCGTGCCGCCGGCATCCACCGTCTGCGTCTCCTCACGAACAACCCCGACAAGGCCGCGCAGCTGACCGCCCACGGCATCGCGGTGGAGGAGGTCGTGCCGACGGGCGTGCACCTGACGCCGGCGAACGCGCGGTACCTGCAGGCCAAGCGCGACCACACCGGGCACCTCCTGGACCTGACGGCGGCGTGATGTATCCCGTCCCGCGGATGTCGCCGGCCGAGGGCGAGGCGTGGCTCGGGCTGATCCGCGTGTGCGAGCTGCTGCCGAGCGAGCTCGATTCGCAGCTGCAGCGCGACGCCGACATGACGCATTACGAGTTCGCCGTGCTGACGTTCCTGCGCTGGGCGCCCGATGCCTCCGTGTCGATGAGCGAGATCGCCGACGCCACGAGCGGCAGCCTCTCGCGGCTGTCGCACGTGTGCTCGCGGCTGGAGCGGCGCGGGCTGATCTCGCGCTCTCCGTCGCCGGAGGATCGCCGCGTGACCACCGTCGCGCTGACCGGCGCGGGGCGGCGGGCGCTGATCCGGGCGATCCCCGGCCACATCGAGACCGCGCGGCGGCTCGTCGTGGACGCGCTGTCGGAGGAGGACCTCGCGCACCTCGCGCGCATCACGGCCCTGCTGGGCGCCCAGCTCGACCCCGAGAGCCGCTTCGGCTCACCGCGCTGACGGCTGCCCGCGGCATCCGCTCGGCTCACCGCCTGACGCTCGCCGCGGGAACCGGCGCGGTTGCGCCCGTTCATCTGGCGCTCGCTGCGGGAACCGGCGCGGGTGCGTCTGTTCATCTGGCGCTCGCCGCGGGAATCGGCTCGGTTGCGTCCGTTCATCTGACGCTCGCTGCGGGAACCGGCCTGTGATGACAGCAGGAAGCGTCACGTGACAACGATGCGATGCCGCGTCGCCCCGCCGCGCTGCGCACGCGGTCACGTTCGTCACCCTTCCGCGAAACGTCGCAACACGCCTTTCGCTGACGGCGCGGGATAGCGTGTTGCGACGTTTCGGCGGGGCTCGGCAGGGCAGGGCAGGGCAGGGCAGGGCAGGGCAGGGCGGTGCGGGACGAGGAACGTCAGCGCCCCGGCGGCTCAGCGCTGGACGGCCGGACCCAGCCGGCGACGAACCGCGATCGTCGTCACCGCGATGATGACCAGGCCCGACACGAGCGCGACCGACAGCACGCCGAACCCCGACACGGCCGTCGAGATCGTCGCACCGACGAGGGCGTAGGAGGCGATGGCGGCGTACCAGATCGATCCGCGCGAGACCACGAGGAACAGCACAGCGGTGCCGGCGGCCGCGGCGATCACGAGGATCTGCCACGTCGTGCCCCAGCCGCCCTCGATCGGAGCCCCGCTGCCCTGCACGACCGTCGCCACGTTGACGAAGAACGCCATCGACGTCCAGCCGGCGTAGACGCCCTGCGACAGGTACAGCGAGACGCGGTCGACCCTCTTCCAGCCGGCGATCTCTTCGCGCCCCTGCGAGATGCGCGCCCACGCGACGAGGTTCGCCCCGACGATCAGCACGAAGACGACCAGCGTGAGCGGCGACTGCTGACCGATCGCGGCGGCCGAGAGCCAGAGGAAGAACCCGACGTAGAGCGCGGAGTTCGGGGCGACCAGCCGGTCGCGCAGAGGGGAGACCTGCACGCTCGGGCGCGCCTGCAGCAGCGACCAGAAGATGCTCGCGACGATGATCAGTCCCCAGATGCTGAACATCGGCCCGGGGGGCACGATGGGCGAGAAGTCCGCCCCGCCCTGCAGCTCGTTCGGTGACAGCAGATCGAACGCCAGCGACGACACCGGCTGACCGATCGCCAGGATCAGCACCAGCAGTCGGCCGGCCGTGATGCGCCGGCTCGTCGCCGATCCTCGTGTGCGGGTCATCGTGGTCATGGGACACCTCCGTGAGTGCGAGCCGTGCGAGTGGACGGCACCTTTCTCAGAGATTCGTCCGGCGCGGCCGTTGCGGATGCACCTTGCGCGAAACAGGATGCCGCGCTACGCGGTCGTCCGGAGGGTGGCGGCTCAGTTGTCGACGAACCCCATGTGCACCTCGTTGTAGCGGGCGCCCGCGACGCCCACCCGCTGCGCGAGTCCGTCGAGGTCGGCGAGTTCGTCGGCCGACAGGGCGACCGCGGTCGCACCGGCGTTCTCGCGGATGCGCGAGGTGCGGCGCGTTCCGGGGATCGGGACGATCCACGGGTGCTGAGCAAGAAGCCAGGCCAGTGCGACCTGGCCGGGGGAGGCATCCTTCCCCTCCGCCAGCTGCCGCACGTGGTCCACCAGTGCCTGGTTCGCGGCACGGTTCTCTTCGGAGAAGCGCGGGATGCTCGAGCGGATGTCGCCGTCGGCGAAGCCGGTCGTGGTGTCGACGGTGCCCGTCAGGAAACCCTTGCCGAGCGGGCTGAAGGGGACGAATCCGATGCCGAGCTCGGCGAGTGCGGGGAGGATCTCGCGCTCGGGGTCGCGGGTCCACAGCGAGTACTCGCTCTGCAGCGCCGTCACGGGGAAGACGGCGTGCGCGCGGCGGATGGTCGCCGCGGAGGCTTCGGAGAGGCCGAAGTGGCGCACCTTGCCCTCGCGCACCAGGTCGGCGACCGTGCCGGCGACGTCCTCGATCGGCACGTCGGGGTCGACGCGGTGCTGGTAGAACAGGTCGATCACGTCGGTGCGGAGTCGCGTGAGGGACGCCTCGGCGACCCGGCGGATCTGCTCCGGACGGCTGTCGAGGCCGACGCTCCGGCCGCCCTCGATGCGCCAGCCGAACTTCGTCGCGACGACGACCTCGTCGCGCACGGGCGCGAGCGCCTCACCCACGAGCTCCTCGTTGACATACGGTCCGTAGACCTCGGCGGTGTCGAAGAAGGTGACGCCCTCGTCGACCGCCGAGCGGAGTACCGCGATCATGTCGTCGCGGTCGCCCGGGTTCGGTCCGTAGCTCTGCGACATCCCCATGCATCCGAGTCCGACGGCGGAGACGAGCAGGTCCTGACCGAGTGTGCGCGTGTGCATGAGACTCCTGGATGCCGCGGGTCGGCGCCCGCCGACGGGTCGAGGCTACTCCGGCCATGTCGTGGAGCGTGCGGCGTCGCCTGGTGCCGGGGCGTCCTCCCCCCTTCCCCCACCTCCCCGGCGAGACGTCGCAACACGCCGTTCCCGCCGACCGTGGAACGGCGTGTTGCGACTTCTCGCGGCGAGAGCGCGAGCGAGAGGGGCGCGGGAGCGAGAGCGGGAGCGGGCGCTAGAGGGCGCGGGCGCGGGAGCGGTGCCGTCAGCGGCCGCTGAGCCGCTCGACGAACTCGTCGGCGGCGGCGAGCTGCGCCTCGAGACGTCCGCGTCGCTCGAGGGCCTCCGCCCGGATGGCGTCGAGGCGCTGCTGCAGCACGCGGTCGCCGGGCGTCGCCTCGAGCCCGTCGATGACGGCGAGCAGCTCGCCCATCGCCTCGAGCGAGTACCCCAGAGGCTTCATGCGCCGGATGAGCAGCAGGCGGGCTTCATCGTCGGCCGTGTACAGCCGGAAGCCGCCGTCCGTGCGCCCCGACGGGGTGAGCAGGCCGATCTCGTCGTAGTGGCGCAGCGTCCGCAGCGACAGCCCGGTGCGCTCGGCGAGTTCGCCGATGTGCATCGTCCCGGGTCCGGGCATCTCGTCCTCTTCTCGGCGCAACCCTGACGTTACGGTAGGGTTCATCGTGGTCGCCGGTGCCGCGACATCCCATCTTCTCCCCTCCTTCCCTCCGCGCAGTGCCGCGCTCCGCCGTCGAGCCCCCGCTCGCCCTGTTCCTCTGGAGCCCCATGACCGCCGTCACGCCCGCGCCGACCCGGCCGCGCATCGAACCCACCGTGCTGCAGGCCCTCCGCAGCCCGCGCCTCCTGACGCGCGAGGTGCTCGCCGGACTCGTCGTCGCGATCGCCCTGATCCCCGAGGCGATCGCGTTCTCGATCATCGCCGGCGTGGATCCGCGCCTCGGGCTGTTCTCGTCGTTCATCATGGCCGTCGCCATCTCGTTCCTCGGCGGACGTCCGGCGATGATCACCGCCGCCACCGGCGCCATCGCGCTCGTGATCGCTCCGGTCGCCCGCGAATACGGCATGGACTACTTCATCGCCACGGTGCTGCTCGGCGGCGTCATCCAGATCGTCCTTGCCGTGCTCGGCGTCGCCAAGCTGATGCGTTTCATCCCGCGCAGCGTGATGGTCGGCTTCGTCAACGCGCTCGCGATCCTGATCTTCATCGCGCAGGTGCCGCAGCTGATCGGCGTGCCGTGGGCGGTGTATCCCCTCGTCGTGGTCGGGCTGCTGATCATGTACCTCATGCCGCTCGTCACGCGCGTCGTGCCCGCGCCGCTCTTCGCGATCGCGCTCCTCACGGGCGCGGCGGTCGTCTTCGGCATCAGCGTTCCGACGGTGGGCGACCAGGGCGCACTGCCCGAGAGCCTGCCGGAGCTGTTCCTGCCCGACGTGCCTGTGACGTGGGAGACGCTGGGCATCATCCTGCCCTTCGCCGCCGCGATGGCCGTCGTCGGACTGCTCGAATCGCTTATGACGGCCAAGCTCGTCGACGAGATCACCGACACGCACTCGCCGAAGACGCGCGAGGCGCTCGGACAGGGTGCGGCGAACATCCTCTCCGGGGCCTTCGGCGGCATGGGCGGCTGCGCGATGATCGGGCAGACCATGATCAACGTGAAGGCCTCGGGCGCCCGTACGCGCATCTCCACCTTCCTCGCCGGCGTCTTCCTCCTGATCCTCGTGCTCGTGCTCGGCGACGTCGTGGCCATCATCCCGATGGCGGCCCTGGTCGCCGTCATGGTGGTGGTCTCGGTGGCGACCTTCGACTGGCACAGCGTGCGGCCCTCGACGCTGCGGCGCCTGCCGAAGAGCGAGACCCTCGTCATGGTGGTGACCGTGGTCATCACCGTCTGGACCCACAACCTCGCCCTCGGCGTGGGCGGGGGCGTCATCGCCGCGATGATCCTGTTCGCACGACGCGTCGCCCACTTCGTGACGGTCACGCGCCGGATCGAGGGGACGGATGCCGCGGCCACCGCCCACTACGACGTCGACGGCGAGCTCTTCTTCGCCTCGAGCAACGACCTCACCACGCAGTTCTCGTACACGCAGGATCCGGAGCGCATCGTCATCGACATGTCGCGCTCGCACATCTGGGACGCCTCGACGGTCGCGGCCCTCGACGCCGTGCGCACGAAATACGACCGGCTCGGCAAGACCGTCACCCTCGAGGGGATGAACGAGGCGACGACCCGCTTCCACGGGCGGCTCAGCGGCGGGCTCGGCGCCGGCCACTGAATCGGGGCGGCGGTGCCGAGACGTCGCAACACGCTGTTCCAGCCGAACGTGGAACGGCGTGTTGTGACTGCTCGCGCAGGTGGGCCCGGCGCTGCGAGGCGCCGCGCCGACGCCGGGCCGCGCCGACGCCGCGCGGCGGCTACGGCAGGATCGAGTCGACGTAGCCGCCGTCGACCCGCAGCGCTCCGCCCGTCGTGGCCGAGGCCAGCGGTGAGGCGAGGTAGACCACCATGTTCGCGATCTCCTCGGGCTCGATGAGACGCTGCAGCAGAGACTGCGGTCGATGGATTCGCATGAACTCGCGCTGCGCCTCGTCCCACGGCAGATCGCGATCGACCAGCTCGTAGACGAAGTCCTCGACGCCGCCGGTGTGCGTCGGACCGGCGATCACCGAGTTGACCGTGACACCCGTGCCCGCGGCGGCCTTCGCGAAGCCCCGCGAGACGCCGAGCAGCGCCGTCTTGGAGACGCCGTAGTGGATCATCTCCGCCGGGATCACGACCGCCGAATCGCTCGCGATGTTCAGCACGCGACCCCATCCGCGCTCCATCATCCCGGGCAGCACCAGGCGGATCAGCCGCACGGCGGCGAGCACGTTCACGTCGAAGTACCGCCGCCACTCCTCGTCGCCGATCTCCAGCGCGGGTGTCGCGCCGAAGATGCCGAGGTTGTTGACCAGCACGTCCACATCGCCGGCCTCGTCGACGAGCCTGCGCGCGCCGTCCTCGGTCGTGACGTCGGCGGCGACGGAGAGGACGGATGCCGCGGGAACCTCCTCGCGGATGCGCCGGGCCGCAGCATCCGCCGTCTCCGGGGAGCGGCCGTTGACGACGACCCGCGCGCCGGCCCCGGCCAGCCCGCGGGCGATGGCGAAGCCGATGCCGGCCGTGGATCCGGTGACGACGGCCGTCCGGCCGGTGAGATCGATCAGCATGCCAGCCATGCTGGCACGGGGCCGCGGCGCGCGGGACTCAGTGGACGCGGATGAGGTCGCCGTCCCAGTCGTAGCGCGTGATCAGCCCGGCGCGGGCGGAGATGGAGCGGACGTACTCCAGGATCTGCTCGCCGCGGGCGTCGCGGCCGTGCGGGACGGGCCGGCCGTCGTCCTCGATCCAGCAGGGGACGAAGGAGGCGGCGACCTCGTCTCCGATCGTCAGCCGGGCGATCATCGTGTGCCGGCTCTCGGGATGGAAGGGGTACGCGGGCATCGCCGGGTCGGGGACGAAGCCGAACACCTCGGCGCGGCCGGCCGCCCAGGCCGCGGCCTCCTCGGACGAGTCGTGCGACGGGGTGAGGGCGTCGGTCACCGTCACGAAGTTGCCCAGGCCGTGGAAGATCGGCCGCTGCCGGTAGAGCTCGACCCCGCGGCCGATGTGCGCGTGGTGGCCGATGACGGCGTGCGCCCCCGCGTCGATCGCGGCATGGGCGATCTCGGTCTCGTAGTCCGCCAGCCGCGCGGGCGTGTGGACGAGCCCCTTGTGGAGGGCGACGACGAGGACGTCGGTCTCGGCGGCGACCGCGGCGATGTCGTCGCGGAAGGCCTGCAGCGACGCCGGGTCGCAGAAGGTGCGGACGCGCGGGGGTCCGCCGGGATTCGCGTTGCGCATCTCGTAGTGGGTGAGCACGTCGACGGCGGCGCAGCCGGCCTTGCGGCTCGTCGCCCACGACTCGCGGGGCCCGACGCAGTTGTAGCTGACCACGCCCACGCGGCGACCGGCGATCTCCCGCACCGCGGGCCGCTTCGCGGCGGGGAGGTCTGCACCGGCGCCGGCCGTGACCATGCCGACGCGGGCGGCCGCGGCGATCGTGTCGGCGATGCCGGTCGCACCGGAGTCGTAGATGTGGTTGCCGGCGAGCGTGACCACGCCGAAGCCGGCGTCGGCGACCGCGGCGAGGTGCCTCGGGTCGGCGGGCGGGGCGGGCACGTCGACGCTCGTCACCTCGGTCGTCGTCGAGTGCGGCACCTCGATGTGGCCGATCGCGAGATCGGCCGCTCGGAGATGTGCGGTCACGTCGCGGAAGAACCGGCCAGGCTCAGGCTGATCGACGATGAGGTCGCCGACGGCGGCGATGACGAGAGGCTGCGCGGTCACGTCAGACGCCCGCTTCCGGCGAGGGGACGGCCGTCGCATCGCCCGCACCCGCTGCCGCCTCCCACCGCCTCGTCGCCGCCGAGATCAGCTCGCCCGCATCGTCAGCGAGCAGCATCCGATCGGCCAGCAGCACGTCGGTCGACGCGGTGAACGCCTCCCGATAGGACTCCCGCGACGGGAACCGTTGGCGCACCTCCGCCGGGGGGAACGGCGTCATGGTCCCTGTCAGCCGTGCCGCGAATCCGGCATTCGCCATCGGCGTCCAGTCGGGTCCCGACCCCTCGGCGGCGGGCGTGCCGTGCGGGGCGTAGGCCGCGAGGGCGGCCTCGATCCAGGGCGTGCGGATGCCGCCGAGCACGTTGCCGTCGGCGTCGCGCCGCAGCATCCGCTCCTCCGGCACGTCGCCCGTCTCGTAGGCGAACCGGGGAGCGCGGGGTGCGGCATGGCCGTCGATCGCGTCTACGAGCCGGTCGAAGAGGGCCCGTACGACGAGGTCGGAGCGGGCGTCGGTCAGCGCCTCCCGCATCGGCACGGCGCCGTCGGCGTGACCCGCCGCGGCGAGCGTCTGCGCGTTGGTGGCGTGGCGTCCGGGCCAGTCCTCGATGTGCGCGGCGCCGGCCAGCTGGTAGAGGCGGTAGGTGTCGCCCGCGTCGTCAGAGTCGTCGCGCAGCTGTGCGCGATGCGTCTCGGACTCGGTCTCGCTGAGGATCTCGAAGACGGGCACGCCCACGTCGCGCACCGTCCGCCGCGGGTCGGCCAGGTCGACCATCGCGGCATCCGGGGTGAGGGGTGGGTACCCGGCGGGCCCGGCCCCGCCCGACGAGATGACGATGGCGATGCCGTCGACGAGCCCGCCGCGCGCGGTCGCGAAGCCCTCGCGTGCGAAGACCCGGCAGACGCTGCCCGTCGCCGACCAGCCCGACAGCACGATCCGCCGGGTCTCGAGTGCGCCGAGCGCGTTCTCGCGGACCGCGCCGAGCGCGTCGGACAGCACGTCCCACTCCGTGCCGAGCCCCGGCACGAGCAGCTGCCCGTAACGGCCGGGATCGAGCTGATCGCGCATGAGCCGTGCGACGTCGGGGAACACCGTGACCCCGACCCACGCGTCGCCGCGGCGGAGGAGATGCGGTGCGAGCGCGTCCCAGGTGAGACCGGCGTCGCGGTGCGGATGCAGCGGCTCGACGTGCGTCACACCGGTGGCATCGCGGAGCGACGAGGGCCGTCGCACCAGCAAACGGGTGCGATACGGGATGCCGTCGTCCCGTCGCCGCGGAGCGCCGGGGTCGCCCGTCTCCCAGGTTCCCGCGGAGCCGGACAGCAGGAACTCCTCCTCGACGTAGCGGGCACCGTCGAGATCGATCGTGAGGCGGGAGGCGGCGGGGACCTCGGCGCCCGGCGACAGGGCGGCGGTGCCGAACGGCGCACGCGCGCCGTCGAGGAACGTGACGGACCGGGCAGAGGGTTTCATCGGCGAAGCCTTCCGGGAAGGGTTGTGAATCATCAGTCTACTTGATAAGTTTCCGGATCGAGGGTGTCGATGAGTGACCCCTGACCCTTGCAAAGGAGCAACGAATGTCACACCGACGCCCTGCCGTGGCGCTGCTCGCCATCGCCGCGGTCACCGCGCTGACGATGTCAGGCTGTGCCGCCTCGACCGATGCCGCCACCTCGGACGGAGGCCGCGGCGACAAGCTCGCCCTCCAGTTCACCGGCATCCCCATCAGCCTCAACCCCGCGCTCGCCGGCGGTGGCGGCAGCGTCGTCTACACGGCGCTGGCCTACGACCCGCTCATCTACTTGAGCGGCGACGGCGACCTCGTGCCCAGTCTGGCGACCGAGTGGTCGTTCCGCGACGCCGACAACACCCAGCTCGAGCTCACCATCCGCGACGGCGTGACCTTCCAGGACGGCGCCGAGCTCGACGCGCAGTCCGTGGCCGACTCGATGAACTACTTCATGGGCGCGGGCGGCGGCCAGGTTCCCACCGTCGGCCCGATCGACACGATCACCGCCGAGGACGACGACACCGTCCTCATCACCTACGCCAGCCCGTACCCCGCCGGGCCGTCCAAGCTCACGCAGCTGAACCAGCTCGGGCTCATCATCGGACCGGAGGGCGTGAAGAACCCCGAGTCGCTCCTGACCACGATGGACGGCACCGGTCAGTACCGCTACAACCCCGACACGTCCGTCGCCGAGTCCAGCTACGTGTACGACCGCTGGGACGGCTACTGGAACACCGACGCGCAGAAGTACGACCAGATCTCCATCCAGGTCATCGGAGACCCCAACGCGGTCATCTCCGCGGCCACGACCGGCCAGGTGCAGTTCGCCGGCGGCGGGGCCGACACGGCGGAGGCCGCGACGGCGGCGGGCCTTTCCCTGCTGTCCGCGCCGTACTTCAACTACGGCCTCATCGTGCTCGACCGCGACGGGACCATCGTGCCGGCGCTGGGCGACGAGAAGGTGCGCCAGGCGATGGCCTACGCGATTGACCGCGATGCGATCGTCTCGGCTCGCGGCGGCGACGAGTTCGCCACCGCGCTCAGCCAGCTGACGACCGACCAGGAGGTCGGTCACGTCGCCGATGCCGGCTTCGACTACGACCTCGACGCGGCCAAGAAGCTGATGGCCGAGTCGGGCTACCCCGACGGCTTCTCGATGACGCTCCTGTCCGAGACGCCGCTCGACAACCAGTCGCTCATCACGCAGACCGCGATCGCCCACCTGGGCGAGATCGGCGTGGACGTCACGCTCGACGTCGCCAGCGCGATCCCCGACTTCATCGGCAAGGCCGGCAGCAAGCAGTACCCCGCCATCATCTGGCCGATCGTCGGCGACGTCGCCTCGGACTACTCCCAGACCTTCACCGGCCCGGGCTTCACGAACGCCTTCGGCGTGACCGACCCCGAGCTGGCGGAGCTCACGCAGGCCGCGATCCTGGCGACCGGAGACGGCAAGGATGCTGCGGAGCAGGCTGTCACGGAACGCTCCAACGAGCTGGCGTGGTTCCTGCCGCTGATCGCGACGAACAACGTGTACTACATCTCGCCGGACGTGAAGAACGTGCGCGTCTCGACGCTGAACCCGAACCCGATCCCGGTCGCGCCCTCCGCCGACCTGGCCTGGTCCCCGGCATCCTGAATCGTCCGGGCCGCACCGAAAGGAGATGAGATGACGCTGCTGGTGATCCGCCGCGTGCTGATGTCGATCGTGCTGATCTTCGTCTCGACGCTGACGATCTTCGTGCTCATGTCGCTGGTCCCCGGAGATGCGGCCCAGACGATCCTCGGCGAGAACGCCACGCCCCAGTCGGTCGACTACCTGCGAGAGCAGCTCGGCCTGAACCAGCCCCTCTGGCAGCAGTACGGGAACTGGGTGCTCGGCGTGCTGCGCGGCGACCTCGGGAAGTCGATCTACAGCGGCGAGCCGGTGACCAAGCTCGTCGGCGGCCGCATGGGCGTCACGTTCGCGCTCATGATCGGCTCGACGGTGGCCATCGCGATCCTCGGCATCGTGATCGGTCTGGCCAGCGCGCTGCGGGAAGGCTGGATCGGACGCACGATCGACGCCCTGTCGCTCGTGGGCTTCGCGCTGCCGAGCTTCTGGATCGCGATCGTGCTGGTGGCGATCTTCGCCGTGGGACTCCGCCTGTTCCCCGCGACCGGGTACGTCCCCCCGGCCGCGGGGACGGGCCCCTGGCTCAACTCGCTGGTGCTGCCGGTCGCGGCGCTCTCGCTCGGCGGGGTGACGGTCATCGCGAAGCAGATGCGCGACTCGGCCCGCCGCGAGCTGGAGCGCGACTACGTGCGGGTGCTGCGATCGACCGGCGTCTCGGAGACGCGCATCGTGCTGCTGCACGTGCTGCGCAACGCCTCCATCCCCACCACCACCCTCATCGGGCTCATGGCCGTCGGCGCGCTCAGCGGCGCGGTCTTCATCGAGAACGTCTTCGTCCTCCCCGGCCTCGGCAGCCTCGTCACCTCGGCGGCGACCCGGCACGACCTGCCGGTGATCCTCGGTGTGGGCGTGGCCTTCACCGCGATCGTCATCGTGATCAACCTCGCCGTCGACCTCGCCTACGCCTCCCTGAACCCGAAAGTGCGCCAGAGCCGATGACGTCGCCCACCCTCCCCGTCCTGGCCGGCGAGCCGGCCCCGGTCACGCGTCCGGTCTCCACGGGCCGGCCGCCGTCGGCCTCCCTGACCCGGGCGCTGCTGCGCAAGCCGCTCGGCGTCGCCGCGCTCGTCGTGGTGCTCCTCCTGGTGCTCGCGGCGATCTTCGCCCCGCTGCTGTCGCCGTGGGATCCGCTGGCCCAGGACCCGTCCGTCGCCCGCCAGGGGCCGTCGGCGCTGCACTGGCTCGGCACCGACCTCCTCGGCCGCGACCTCCTCACCCGCATCATGTACGGCGGGCGCGACTCGCTCCTGGGCGTCGCGGAGGCACTGCTGGTGATGCTCGTCATCTCCGTGCCCGTCGGCATCCTCGCCGCCTACATCCGCGGCGCCTTCGACCGCGCGGTGCTGTCGGTCATCGACATCGTGATGTCGATCCCCGCCATCCTGATCACGCTCGCGTCGCTGGCGATCTTCAACAACAGCATGCTCGCCGCCATGATCACGATCGGCGCGCTCGCCTCGGCGGCGTTCACCCGCGTGTTCCGCAGCGCCGTGCTGGCACTGCGGCAGGAGCCGTTCGTGCAGGCCGCCGTCGTGACCGGCCTGCCGACCCGGCTCATCCTGTTCCGGCACGTGCTGCCCCAGGCGCGGGGCACCATCCTCGTGCAGGCGTCGCTGTTCGCCGCGGCCACCCTCGGCATCCAGACCGGTCTGTCGTTCCTGGCCTTCGGGCCGCCCCCGCCGGCGCCCACCTGGGGCGGGATGGTCGCCGAGGCGGCCTCCGCGATCCAGTCCTTCCCCTGGATGTTCGTGCCCACCGGCGGCGTCATCGTCATCGCGACCCTCGCGCTCGGCCTCCTCGGCGACGCCCTGCGCGACGTGACCGCCGAGCAGGTGCAGCAGCGCGGCGCCCCGACGCGTGCCGTCCGCGCACCCCGCGACGCCGCCCGCCCCGCCGACGCGGTCGAGGCCCGTCGCCACGCCGCCGACCCGCTGCTCGCGGTCGACGAGCTCACCGTCGCCTTCGGCGGGGGGCGCGAGCCGCTCACCGTCGTCGACGGCGTGACCTTCGACGTCGGTCGCGGCGAGATCCTCGGCATCGTCGGCGAGTCCGGCAGCGGCAAGACCGTCACCGCGCTGGCGACCATCGGCCTCCTCGGCCGCGGCGGCCGCGTGACGGGCGGCACCGTGTCGTTCGAGGGGCAGACCATCTCCGGCGACGCCGCGGCGATGAAGGCCGTCCGCGGCAGCGGCATCGCGTACATCTCGCAGGAGCCGCTCGTGGCCCTCGACCCCTCGTTCACCGTCGGCTTCCAGATCGTCGAGGTCGTGCGCCGCCACGACCGGACGTCTCGCGCCGACGCGCGCCGCCGGGCGATCGAGCTGCTCGTCTCGATGCGCCTGCCCGACCCCGAGCGCGTCTTCCGCAGCTACCCGCACCAGATCTCCGGCGGCATGGCCCAGCGCGTCGTCATCGCGAAGGCCCTCGCGGGCCGCCCGCGTCTGCTCATCGCCGACGAGCCCACGACGGCCCTCGACGTGACCGTGCAGGCCGAGATCCTCTCCCTCCTCTCGAGCCTCCGTGACGAGACGGGCATGTCGATCATCCTCGTCACCCACGACTGGGGCGTCGTGGCCGAGACGTGCGACCGCACGCTGGTGATGTACGCCGGCCAGCTGGTTGAGGAGGCCGGCGTCGACGCCCTGCTGGGCGCCCCCCGCCATCCGTACACGCGCGGGCTCCTCGCCTCCGACCCGCACGGCGCGCGCCGCGGCGACATCCTCCCCACCATCGGCGGCGTCGTGCCGCCGCCCGGATCCTGGCCCGACGGCTGCCGCTTCGCCGCGCGCTGCCCGCTGTCCACCCCCGAGTGCTCCTCCGGCCCCATCGCCCTGCGCGAGGCCGGAGCGGAGCGGGTGAGCCGCTGCATCCGCATCGGCGCCCTCGTCGACGAGGAGGTCCGCGCATGAGCGACACCACCCCCGTGCTGGAGGTGCGCGACATCCGCGTCGACTACGGCGCCGGCCGCAAGCGCTCGACGGCCGTCGAGGGCGTCGGCTTCGAGGTGCGCCGCGGGCGCACGCTCGGCCTCGTGGGCGAGTCGGGCTCGGGCAAGACCACGATCGGCATGGCCGTGCTCGGCCTCGTGCCGGTCGCCGCGGGCGAGATCCGCTTCCTCGGTCAGCCGGTCCACGACGTCTCCGCGAAGCGCCGGCGCGAGCTCGGCAAGGTGCGGCAGGTCATCTTCCAGGACCCCTACAGCTCCCTCGACCCGCTGCGCACCATCGGCTACAGCCTCATGGAGCCGGCACGGTTCCACGGCATGACGGCGGATGCCGCGGCATCCCGTGCCCGTGAGCTCGTCGCCACGGTCGGACTCGACGAGGGCGCGCTGGTGCGGTATCCCGCTCAGTTCTCCGGTGGCCAGCGCCAGCGGATCGCGATCGCCCGGGCCCTCATGACCGACCCCGAGTTCATCGTCTGCGACGAGCCGGTCAGCGCGCTCGACCTCTCGGTGCAGGCCGACGTGATGAACCTGCTCACGCGTCTGCAGCGCGAGCTCGCACTGAGCCTGCTGTTCATCTCGCACGACCTCGCGATCGTGCGCCAGATCTCCGACGAGGTCGTCGTGCTGCGCGGGGGCCGGATCATCGAGTCGGGCCCCACCGAGCAGCTGTTCGCCGACCCGCGCGAGGACTACACGCGCGCGCTGCTGGAGTCCGTGCCCCAGGCGGGGCACGCCTCCCGCCGCTCCGCCCCGCTCCCCCAGGAAGAGACCCGCTGATGCCCCACATGCCCGTCGACGACGTGTCGCTCTGGTACGACGAGTTCTCCGGAGAGGGGATGCCCATTCTGGCCAGCGCCTCGTCGTTCGAGCCCGGCGGCTACCCCGAGATCCTCTCGCGCGACCCGCTCGGCCGCCGCGTCATCCAGATCCAGGCCCGCGGATGGGGACGCTCGACCCACCTCGCAGAGACCCCGCCCGACGGCTGGCTCGATACGTGGGCCGACGACGTCTGCCGCGTCGCCGATGAGCTCGGCATCGACAGGTTCGTCTACACGGGCGTCTCGCACGGCGCGGGCATCGGCTGGCACCTCGCCCGTCGGCATCCCGAGCGCCTCGCGGCACTCATCTCTGTCGTCGGCGCCCCGCACGACCGCGCGGGCGGCACCGCCAGCTCGGCCGGCCGCGCCGCCGTCATCGCCGGCCGCAAGGACCCCGAGGTGATCCGCGCGCAGTTCGGGAAGCTCGCGGGCTGGACCGATGAGCCGCGCCGCGAGGCCGGCCGCGAGCACATGTTCCGCCGCATGATCGACACCTTCGCCGGCCAGTCGGAGGAGGAGGCGCGCATCAACCAGGGCAAGCCCTTCCCCGAGGCGCGCACCGACGAGGAGCTCGCCGAGATCTTCCGCTCCATCCGGGTGCCGGTGCTGATCCTGGGGGCCCTGCGCGACGGCGTCATCAGTCCGGAGGCGACGCTGCGCGCCGCCGTCAACGTGCGCGGGGCCAAGGCCGTCCTCTGGGAGGACGAGGGCCACATGATGGCGGGCGAGAGCCCGGCCCGCCTGGCGAGGGAGGTCGCCGTGTTCCTGTCCGAGATCGAGGGTTCCGCCCATCCCGCCGACGGCATCGTCTCGGATACCTTCGCTCCATGAACGAGCAGCTGCCCCCTCGCGCCACCAGCCTCGCCACCGACGAGCTCTACTACACGCTTAACCGTCTGTCCCGGTCGATGAACCGCGCCGCCGACGACATCTCCTGGCGGCACGGGGTGAGCCTGGCCGAGTTCAACGTGCTGCTCGTCCTCGCGGAGGGCGTGCTGCTGTCCTCCGCGCAGCTCGCCCGTCGCGCGTTCGTCACCCCCCAGTCGAGCCACCAGGTCGTCTCGACGCTGGTCGCGGGCGGACTGGTCGAGACCGTCGACCACCCCACCGACGGCCGCATCAAGCTCGCGCGCCTGACGGATGCGGGCTGGGAGGTGCTGGATGCCGCACGCGGCGAACTGCGCATGATGCAGGCCCGCGCGATGTCGGACCTGAGCGAAGCCGATCGCGAGCGGGTGCCCGCCATCCTGGCCACCCTCGCCGAGACCCTCCAGGGCGGCTGGTTCGGCGACGTGGAGGCCGCCGAGGCGGCCGCCGCCCGCCGGCCGCTGCGCGGCACGCTCGCCCGCACCCCCGACATCCGCCCTCTTCCCCACGCCGACAGAAAGAAGCCCTCATGACCGGCGCCCCCCTCGACGGACGTCTCGTCCTGGATCTCACCACCGCCCTCGCGGGCCCCTACGCCACCCTCATGCTCGGCGGCCTCGGCGGCCGGGTGATCAAGGTCGAGAACCCCCACCGCGGCGGCGACAGCTCCCGCACCAACTCGCCCTACGCGACGCGCGACGGCCTGTCGCCGGTCAAGACCGCCGCCGACGACATGTCGGTGTCGATGCTGCTGCGCGGCCGCAACAAGGAGAGCATCTCGCTCGATCTGAAGACGGAGGAGGGCCGTGCCGTCCTGATGGACCTCATCGCCCACGCCGACGTGCTCGTCGAGAACTACAGCGCCGGCGTCACCCGGCGGCTCGGCATCGACTACGAGGCCGTCCGGGCGGCCAACCCGCGCCTGGTCTACACGTCCATCACCGGCTTCGGCTCCGACGCGGGCGACGGCGGGAAGGCCATGGACACGATCGTCCAGGCGCTGAGCGGCATCATGATGACCGCGGGCGAGCCCGGTGACAGCCCGGTGCGCTTCGGCCTGCCCATCGCCGATCTGTCGGCCCCGCTCTTCGCCGTCATCGGCACCCTGGCCGCCCTCATGGAGGTCGATCGCAGCGGCGAGGGCCAGCACGTCGACGTGTCGATGCTCGGTGCGATGACCTCGCTCGTCGCCTGCGAGCCCTTCGACGCCTTCGAGTCGATGGGGTACCCCACGCGCACCGGCGACTACGTGCCCCGGCTCGCGCCGTTCGGCACCTTCCGGGCCTCCGACGGCTGGTTCGCCGTGTGCGGGCCCACCGACGCGTTCGCCGCGGGGGTGTTCCGCACGATCGACGCCCCCGAGCTCCTGGACGATCCGCGCTTCGCCATGCGCGACGCCCGCGTGAGCAACTCCGACGAGCTGCACGAGCGGATGGCCGACTGGGCCGGGCACCGCACCGTCGATGAGGCCGTCACCGCGTTCGAGTCGAACGGCGTGCCCTGCGCGCCCGTCCGGGCCCTTGCCGACGCCGTCCGCGACCCGCGGGTGCAGTCGCGTCGCGAAGTGGTGCGGATCCAGCATCCGGACTTCCACGTCGACACCGAGCTCTGGGGCACCGGCGTGCCGATCACCTTCAGCCGCAGCGAGGTGGGTCTCGACCGGCCCGCGCACGCGCTCGGCGCCGACACGCAGGACGTGCTCGAGGAGCTGCTCGGCTACTCGGCGGAGCGGATCGCCGGCCTCGCCGACGCGCGCGTCGTATGAGCGGCGAGGCCGTGATCGGCGTCGTCGGACGGGACGTGCCGATCGAGGTGTTCGACGCGGTCGGCGCCCGGGTGCGGCGGCTCGACGCGCTGCCGCGGGGCGCCGCCGGGCCGGCCTTCGCCGACGCGTTCGCCGAGGCGGGGGAGATCCTCGGCACGGGGATCGACCCGGATGCCACGGCGACCCTCGCGCACGTGCTCGCCGACCCGTCGGGTCTCGACGCGATCGTGCTGTGCAGTGATGCGGATGCCACGCAGCGCCTCTACTACGCCCTCCGCGAGCTCGCGCGGCGCGAGCACGACCGCGGGCTCCCGCCGGTCCACCTCGCCGACGTGCTGCATCTGCCGCGGGCGTCGTCGCTCGCCTACACGGCGGCCGAGGTCGCACGGCTGCAGGACGCGCTCGGCGACTGGACCGGCCGGCGTCCGTCGGCGGGCGACGTCGCCGACGCCGCCCGCGCGCGCGGACAGGTGCGCCGGGCGCTGTGGCTCCTGGCCGACCTGCGTCCGGCGATCAGCGGCGCGGACTTCGCGTTGCTGCGCGCGCGGGCCGACGAGCTGGCCCCCGAGGCGGCGCTCGTCGCGCTGCGCGAGGCCGTGGCATCCGCCCGCCGTTCATCTCCGGCCGACCTGCCGCGCATCGCCCTGACGGGGAGCTCGCAGTGGGGGCCGGCGGTCGTCGAGCGCATCGAGCAGTGCGGCGTGCGGGTCGTCGCCGACGACTGCGCGGGCGGGGCGCTCGGGCTCGAGCTCGACGTGCGCGAGCCGTCCGTCGACGGCATCGCCGAGCGCGCCTGGCGCGACGGGCAGAGCGCGCACCGCGGCTCCGCGCTGGAGCGGGCAGCCTCCCTGGCCGTCCGCGCCGAGCGCGCCGGCGCGGCCGCGATCGTCTCGTACGCGCGGCGCCGCGACGACGCCGCCATGTGGGAGGTCGGCACCCTGCGCGCGGCGACCGCGCTGCCCGTGGTGGTCGTGCACGAGCAGGCCGCCGGCGACATCGACCTCTCCGTCCTCCGCGGCGGACTCGAGCAGATCGGGATGCTGCGATGACCGACGACCGACTCCGCACCGCGCGGGAAGCCCTCCGGCATCAGCGCGAGTGGTTCGCCGAGCTGCGCGCCGAGGCGGAGGCCGGGCGCCCCGTCGCACTGGTGAACGCCGACGTTCCGCACGAGCTGTTCCGTGCCTTCGACGTGCCGTACGTCGTGAACCAGTGGTGGTCGTCGGTGGCCGCCTCCCGGGGCGCCGCCCAGTCGGGCCTGGACGCCGTCGCCCGCGCGGGGCTGCCCCGCGACTCCGAGCCGTACAACACGATCGGGCTCGGGAACGTGCTGAACGGCGACGCCGACGACGTTCCCGGGTGGGGCGTGCTGCCGCGGCCCGCGCTGGTCGCGACCGACCGCACTGGGGACGTCACCGGCAAGCTGTTCGAGGCGTGGCGCGACGTCGTGGGGGTCGAGCTCTTCGCCTTCGAGAGCGCCGTGCAGACGGCCCCGGTGGAGGAGTGGTGGCAAACCGTCGCCGACCAGTGGGAGCACGTCGTCGGCAGCCGCCGCATCGACCTCATGGTCGCCGAGCTGCGGGAGCTCATCCCCGTGCTCGAGCGGATCAGCGGCCGGGCCTACGACGAGACGGCGCTGCGCGAGATCATGCGGCTCGGCAACGAGCAGGCCGAGTGGAACCGCCGCACCCGCGACCTCATCGCCGCCGCGCGTCCGCTGCCGGTGCGGGTCACCGACACCATCCCGGCCGTGATGCTGCCGCAGTGGCATCGCGGCACGGAGTGGGGCCGCGACGCCGCCCGGGCGCTGCACGACGAGATCGCCGAGCGGGTCGAGGCGGGCCGGGGCGTCGTGGCCGACGAGCGCGCGCGGCTGATGTGGATCGGACGCGGGCTGTGGTTCGACATGGACTTCTACCGCCACTTCGAGGAGCAGTACGGCGCGGTCTTCGTCTGGTCGATGTACCTGTCGATCGCGGCCGACGGGTACGCGCGCTACGGCGGCGATCCGCTCCGGGCGCTCGCCTCGCGGTTCATCGGCTTCCCCGAGCGGCTCTACGTCGCGCCCGAGGCGACCGAGTGGTACGTCGATCAGGCGCAGCAGCACGGCGTCGACGGTGTCGTGCACCTCGTCTCCGACGACCCCCGCGGCGGGTGGGCGATCACCCGGGCGCTGGAGGAGGCCGGCATCCCGGTGTTCGTGCTGCGCGCCGACAACGCCGACGAGTCGGCCTACGACGCGGCATCCGTCCGCGCGCAGGTCGCGGACTGGCTCGAGTCCCGCGTGGAGGCGGCCCCCGCGCGGCGCTGAGCGGCGGACGAGACCTGGGTCTATGGTCGGCGTCGCGCCGGGCACGGATGCTGGGGGTGCGGCGTCGGGATGACCGCGCGCCCCGACGCCCGAGGAGACTCCATGCACGCTCGCACGCCGCTCGCCGGTGCCGCCCTCCTCGTGGTCGGCGCGTTCCTCCTGTCGGGATGCACCGCTCCGAGCCCGAGCGGGCCGACGGCCTCACCCGCGGCATCCACGTCCGCTCCGCTCGCCGTCTCGACGTGCGTCGCCGATCCCGACGCCGCCATCGCCGCGGGCAAGACGCCCGCGCCGACGGGCGAGCTGCCGGCCGACCTCGTGGCGACGCTGGACGCCGCGGCCCAGCAGGCCTTCGACCTCGGCGCATCGCCAGGCGCGATCGTCGGGGTCCAGACGCCGGAGGGCCGCTGGACGAAGGCCTACGGACTGGCGGATCCGAAGGCCGGCACCGCGATGGCGGTCGGGATGCACACGCGCATCGCCTCGCTCACCAAGATGTTCACCGGCACGATCCTGCTGCAGCTCGCACAGGAGGGGAAGCTGTCGCTCGACGACACCGTCGACCAGTACGTCAGCGGCATCCCGAACGGCGACAGGATCACCCTGGCGCAGCTCGCCGACATGACGAGCGGCGTCAACACCTACACGGCGAACGAGGACTTCATCACGAAGTACTTCGCCGATCCGTCCGCGGTCTACACGCCGGATGAGCTCGTCGCCGCCACGGTGGAGGTCTCGCCGGCGGCCGATCCGGGCGAGCGGTTCCTGTACTCCAACGGCAGCACGATCATCCTCGGCGAGACGATCGAGAAGGTGACGGGCCGCCCGTTCGCGGATGAGCTGGACGAGCGCATCCTTGAGCCGCTGAGTCTGACCTCGACGTCGTGGCCGGGGGACTCGAACGCGATCCCCGAGCCGTTCGCCCGCGGATTCACCCTGAACGGGGATGCCGCGACCCCCGAGAGCCCGACCGATTCGACCGACTGGAACCCCTCGTGGGCCTGGACCGCGGGCGAGGTCATCTCGACGACCGACGACATGCTGACGATGGGCCGTGCGCTCGGCACCGGCGCCGGCATCCTCGACGACGACATGCAGAGGATCCGCCTCGAGAGCTTCCTCGACCCGTCGCAGAGCCCGCCCGCCCCGGGCGCCGGCGGCTACGGACTCGCGATGGGCTGCGGCCAGGGGTGGGTCGGGCACGGCGGCGAGCTCTCGGGCTACAACTCGACGATGTTCTACGACACCGCGACCGACACCACGGTCGTCGTGCAGGCCAACAGCGACATCGCGTCGGGTGGCTGCGAGAACTCGCCGACGCTCCAGGACGACCCGGGCGACGAGATCTGCGAGGCGCCGGCCGTCCGCATCTTCGTCGCCCTGTCGGGCCTGCTCGGTCAGACCTACGCACCGCCGCCGCGCTCCTGAGCCGGGCGGTCGCCGGTTCGTGGTCGCGGCTTTCGGTGTTGCCGGTGTCGTGGTCGCCGGTTCACCTGACGCTTCCTGCAGCATCCCTCGCGCGGTAGCCGCACGAAGCGTCAGGTGAAGCCAGGGGGGCGGATGCTGCGGCCGCTGGGTGCGGCATCCGTTCGTCCTCAGCTGACGCTTCTTGTGGCATCCGCCGCCCGATTTTTGCAACAAGAGTCAGGTGAGCAGGTGGTGGGTGCTGCGACGAGCGGCCATGGCATCCGCTCGCCCTGAGTCGACGCTTCTCGTGGCATCCAGGCCCGATTCCCGCGGCGGGTGGGCAGCTGCGGGGGCGGGATGCAGCGGCGGGCGGGGAGCGGCCGGGGGAGCGGATGCGGCGGCGGGCGGGGAGCGGCCGGGGCGGGCGGGGAGCGGAGGGGGCGGGATGCAGCGCACGCGAAGGACCCCGGGACGTCGTCCCGGGGTCCTCGTCCTGCGTCGACGCGATCAGCCGCCGATGGGGGTCGGGTTGGTCGGGTCGGGAGGAACAGGGAGCGAACCCTTGATGCGGTTCTGCGCCTGGCACTGGCTCGTGCAGTTCGTCGCGCCGGCCGACAGCTCGACGGCGTCCTCGCCGAGCACGCCGCCCATGCGTCCGCCGGGCTGAACGGTCCACGTCGTGACGGTCGCCGTCTGCGAGGTCTTCGTGGCGACCTGGGGGCTGTCCTTGCCGAGCAGCATCTGGTGGGCGTTCGCACCGGTGGCGACAGCATCCACTCCGTTTCCGAAGTTGACCTTGCCGGTGTACTGGTTCACGAAGTAGAAGATGCCGGGTGCGAGGGTGTGCACGAGCTCGACCGGGCCGGCGAACTCGGGCTCCATCTGGAAGATGCCGCCCTGGGCGCCGTCCTTCGCCTGCACCTTGAGCTTGCCGGCGTTGGTGGTGAAGATCGCGACGAGAGCGTCGTCCTTGATCTCGAGCTTGCTCAGGCGCACTCCGGCGCGCTGGGCGGCGGAGAGGGTCGGCACCTTGGAGGCGAACACGACGGTCGGCGAGGTGACCATGCGCTGGGTGTCGGGCGCTCCGGTGAGCGTGTAGTCGTAGACGCCGAGCGTGCGGGAGTCGATGGTGAAGGAGTTGTTGCGCCCCGTCACCGTGATCAGGCCCGAGACCGCAACGTTCTCGAGCTTGATGTCCTTGCCCGCTGCGGGGTTGTAGGTGGTGCCGTTGACGGTGACGGCGTAGTCGCCGCCCGCGGAGGTCGTCTTGGCCTCCGCGGCTCCGGCGCCGGCCAGCACGACGGCGGCTGCGGCGAAGACGGCGGCAGCGGCGAGGACGCCTCGACGTGCCAGGGGGATGCTTCTCATGCGCTTCTTCTTTCTCATGGGGTCGGTGGGGGAGCAGCACTCACCCTCCCCGTCGGAGATGGGCGCGGACAATCGGACGTTGGTACTACGACCAAGGTGCAATGGCGGATGCTGCACCTCCCCGCGAGGCTGGGACACATGATGCGGACGAGACGTCCGATCCCGTGGCGACCGGCCACAATGGCGGAGAGGGAGAACCATGAGGAATCGACTGCTGGTGGGCGGTGCGGCACTGGTGCTGGTGGCGGCGCCCGCGGTCATCGGGCTCTGGGGCAACACCTCGTTCGCTCAGTCCGTGCCGGTGCGGGTGCCGGCGTCAGGTCAGGTGCAGACCGCGGTGCCCGTCTCATCGGCGACCCCGACCACGAGCCCCACTGCGTCGCCGTCCGGGTCCACCGGGGTCGATGACCACGGCGGAGACGTGCCGCGCGACCAGCGCACCGAGACGGGCGACGACCGGCGCGCTACCGGCGACGACTCAAGCGGGTCGGGTGGTTTGGGCGGCTCGGGCGGTTCGGATTCGGACGGTTCGGGCTCGACCGGGTCGGACGACGTCGCGGGGTACGACGACAACGGGGGGTCGGGCGGGTCCGTTTCCGACGGGTCCGGGTCCGGTTCCGGCTCTGGCGATTCGGGTTCGGGTTCGGGCTCCGGCTCCGGCGATTCGGCTTCGGGTTCGGGTTCGGGTTCGGACGGTTCGGACTCGGGTTCGGACGACTCGGGTTCGGACGACTCCGGCTCGAGCGGGCACGGCGGCTCGGACGACCGCGCGGGTTCCGGCGGTCATGGGTCGGACGATCGCGGCGGATCCGACGACGACGGCTCAGGAGGCGACCACTGAGCATCGACTCTGGCCCGGATGCGCCCCCGATCGACCTGTCGTCGACCGAGGGCACAGCCGCGCGCCTGCCCGCCGCTCCCTGGACGCGCCTCGTCGAGGCCCCTTCGCGCGAGGCGGCGTCACGTCGGACGCCGACGGCGCGGACCGTCGCCCTGCGCCTGGCGGCAGGGCTCACTGCCGTGCTCATCGCCGTCGGGCTGCTCGGCGCGTTCGCCGCGCAGTGGCTCGCCGAACGCGAGGCCGTCAACGACGCCGCCACCATCGCTGACGTGCTCGCCGAAGCGGTCGTGCAGCCCGCCGTGACCGACGCCCTCGCCGACGGGGATCCGGCGGCCGCGGGGGTCATGGACGCGCTCGTGCGCACCAGGGTCCTCGGCGACGAGGTCACGCGGGTGAAGATCTGGAGCCCCGACGGCGAGGTGCTCTACGCCGACGAGCCGCAGCTGATCGGTCGCACGTTCCCGCTCGACGAGGCGCAGCGCGAGGCGCTGTCCGATCCGCAGACCCGCGCCGACGTCAGCGACCTGGATGAGGCCGAGAACGAGTTCGAGACCGGCGGCCGGCTTCTCGAGGTCTACCGGCCGGTGTGGGCGCCCGACGGCCGTCAGCTCTTGTTCGAGGTCTACTTCCCCTACGAGCCGGTCGCCGCCCGCGCCGAGGGACTCTGGCGCGGCTTCGCCGGCGTCACCACGAGCAGCCTCCTCCTGCTGGTCGTGCTCACCGCGCCGATCGTCTGGCGTCTCCTGCGCGGGCTGCGCACGGAGGAGAGGCGTCGGACCGCTCTGCTCGAGCACGCCGTCGACGCCTCGGATGCGGAGCGCCGACGCATCGCCGGGTCCCTCCACGACGGTCCGGTCCAGGAGCTGATCGCCACCACGTTCGCCGCCGAGAGCGCGGCGGGTGAGGCGGTTCGCCGCGGCGACGAGGGCGCCGCTGCGCAGCTGCGCGGGGTCGCAGCATCCGTCCGAGGGAACATCCGCGTGCTGCGCTCGCTTCTCGTCGACATCTACCCGGCCGGACTCGCGGCGGCCGGCCTCCCGCAGGCGCTCGACGACCTCGCCGCCACCACGCGGACGCGCGGCGTGGACGTGCGGGTCACGATCGCGCCCGACCTGCCGCCGCTGTCCGCCGAGCAGGAGCGCCTCGTGCACCGCATCGCCCAGGAGGCGCTGCGCAATGTCGCCGCGCATGCCGCGCCCTGTCGCGCGCGCGTCGATCTGCGCGGCGCGCCCGGCGGCGATGTACTGCTGGAGGTCTCCGACGACGGACCGGGCTTCGACCTCGCCCAGGTCACGTCGCGGCCGGCGGAGGGACACCTCGGCACCCGGGTGCTCGTCGATCTGGCGACCGAGGCGGGCGCGGAGCTGTCTGTGGCCGCCGCCCCCGGTCGCGGCGCCGCCTGGCGCCTGCGCATCCCGGGCGGGCGGTCTCAGGGCGAGGGGAGCGGGGCATGATCCGGGTGCTCGTGGCCGACGACCACGCCATGGTGCGCGAGGGCCTGTCGGCGGTGCTCGCCGGCGACGGGGACATCGAGGTGATCGGATCGGCCGCCCATGGCGCGGAGGCGATTGCCCTCGCCGTCGAGCTCGAGCCCGACGTCGTCGTGATGGACCTCTCGATGCCCGTCATGGACGGTGTCCAGGCGACACGGGGCGTCCGCGGGCGGGTGCCGTCGACGCGCGTGCTGGTGCTCACGTCGTTCTCCGACCGGGCGCGCGTGCGCCAGGCCATAGAGGCGGGCGCGACTGGCTACCAGCTCAAGGACGCCGAGCCGTCCGAGCTGCGCGCCGCGGTGCGCGCCGTCGCCGCCGGCAACGCCCCCTTCGACCCGCGCGTGGCCGGCGCCCTCCTGCCGACGTCCCCCGCGGAGGACGGCCTCAGCCCGCGCGAACGCGAGGTGCTGCGTCTGGTGGCCCAGGGCTACGCGAATAAGCAGATCGCCACCGAGCTCGGCATCGCCGAGCGCACGGTCAAGGCCCACCTCGGCAGCGTCTTCCGGCAGATCGACGTCGTCGACCGCACGAGCGCCGCCATCTGGGCCCGCGACCACCTGCCTGCCGCCGACTGACCTCACCGCGGCATCCGCTCGTGGTGACTTGACGCTTGTTGCGGCATCCGCTCGTGGTGACTTGACGCTTGTTGCGGCATCCAGAGCCCGATTTCCGCGACGGGCGTCAGGTGAGCAGGGTGTCGGATGCTGCGGCGAGCAGCCGCGGCATCCGCTCGTCGTGACTTGACGCTGCCTGCGGGATCCCCCGCGCGGTTCCCGCGCAGAAAGCCGGCTGAACACGTGGTGGGTGCCGCGAGGAGCGGCCGCAGCATACGCGCATCCTGGGTTGACGCTTTTTGCAGGATCCCGCGCGCGGTTCCGCAACGAGCGTCGGGTGAGCTGGGTGGTCGGTGCAGCGAGGAATTACCACAGCGTCTGCTCGTCCTGAGTTGACGCTTCCTGCGGCATCCAACCCCCGATTCCTGCGGCAGGAGTCAGGTGAGCACGGTCTCGGATGCCGCGACGCGCGGCCGCGGCATCCGCTCGTCCGGGGTTGACGCTTCTCGCCGCATCCCGAGCCCGATTCCCGCGACAAGAGTCAGGTGAGCGGGGTCGTGGGGGCTGCGGGCCGCGGCCGCGGCATCCGGTTCTCGTCAGTTGACGCTGCGTGCGGCATCCGATGCCGGATTCCCGAGGCAGGCGTCAACCAAAGCCGACAGAGACCGGATGCTGCGCCGCACCCCGGCGCGAACCGAAGGCGGTCGCGGCTACCGCGGCGCGCCGGGCCGGTCGTAGGTGTGGCCGAGCGCCGTCGAGATCGCCGTCGCCACCCGCAGTGCGGGGGAGCTGCACGCCTGGTCGGACGCGGGGTTGTCGGTGAGCGTGGCCCCGACCGGGCAGTCGCCCGACGGGATGTCGCTGTTCGTGAGGGCGATGAGCGTCGTGTCGGTCGTGGTGTCGTAGAACATGATCGTGTTGAAGCCCGGCAGCTCGCCCGTGTGGCCGATCCATCCACCCGCGCAGGTGAGGGCCAAGCCGTAGCCGGAGTAGTCCGAGAAGCCCGACAGTCGCTCGCGCTGCACCTCGGGCGAGAGCAGTCCCGATCCGGTCGCCTGATGCCGGGCGTAGGTCAGCAGGTCGCCCGCGGTCGAGATGAGCTCGCCGGCGGTCCATCCCCAGGAGGGGTTCCACTCCGTCGCGTTCGTCGGCGAGTCGGGGGTGGCGTCGTTGCCCTGCAGGGTGAAGCCCTGGGCGTGCGGCAGCGGGAAGTCGGCGGTCGTGCCCGGCCAGACGGTGTTCGACAGCCCGAGCGGCTCGATGATCCGCTCCCGGATCACGTCGTCGTACGACTCGCCGGTGACCTTCTCGATGACCTTCCCGATCAGCACCGTGTTGGTGTTGGAGTAGTCGAAATCGGTGCCGGGAGCGAACGCCGGCGGCAGCGCGAGGCCGATCGCCTCGAGCTCATCCGGAGACCAGACCCGCAGCGGATCGTCGAAGAGCGACTTCTGCCACGCCTCGTCCTTCGTGTAGCTCGACAGTCCGCTGGTCATGTTCAGCAGCATCCGCAGCGTCACCTGATCGCCGTTCGGCACCCCGTCGAGGTAGTCCGACACGGGGTCGTCGAGGCCCGCCTCGCCCTCGTCGATCAGCTGCAGCAGCAGCGTGCCGGTGAAGGTCTTGCTGATCGAGCCGACGCGGTGGTGCATGTCGGTCGTCATGGCCTCACCGGTCGCCGGATCGGCCACGCCGTACGCCCTGAGGAACAGCCCGTCCGGAGACTGCACGCCTACGATCACGCCGGGCGCCGCGGCATCCTTCAGTCCCTGCTGCGCGGCCGCGTCGATGGCGGATGCTGCGGCCTCCGGCATCGGCGTGCTCGGCAGATTGGCGGTGCGGGCGATCACGGCGTCCGGATCGCTGACGCACGCGGATGCCGCGGCCGGCGTCCCCGACCCGGTCGGGGTCGCCGAGCCGGTGGGCGACGGGCTCCCCCCGCCCGCCGCGCACCCTGCCAGCAGCAGCGAGCCGATCATCAGTGCGACGACCGTCGCGCGCCTGTTCCTCATGGTCCCCCCAGGTGTGATCAGGTGTTGTGTACAGCCTGACCCGCGGCATCCGCTCGTGCCATAGACCTGGGTCGCGCATGGCACCACCGCCGTGACCGGCGAGACACCGGCGCGCGCGACGAAGGCCCCCGCCGGAGCGAGGGCCTTCGTCGAACAGAAGCGGATCAGTCGTCGGAGACGGTGACCGTCACGTCGATGTTGCCGCGGGTGGCGTTGGAGTACGGGCACACCTGGTGCGCGGCGTCCGCGAGGGCCTGGGCCTCGTCGTGGGCGAGTCCGGGGATGACGACCTCGAGCTCGACGGCCAGCTTGAAGCCGCCCTCGCCGTTGTCGCCGATGTGCACGCGCGAGCCGACGCTCGTGTCCTCGATCTTCACCTTCTGCGCGCGGGCGACGGCCTGCAGCGCACCGTGGAAGCAGGCCGCGTAGCCGGCGGCGAAGAAGGCCTCGGGGTTCGGGGCGCCGCCGGGGCCGCCCATCTCGCTGGGGACGCGGACGTCCGTGTTGATGATGCCGTCCTTGGTGGCGACGTGGCCGTTGCGGCCTCCGCCGGTGGCGAGTGCTTCTGCGGTGTAGATGGCGTCCATGTGGATGTCCTTCCGGGTCAGGAGGCGGTCGCCTCAGGGGTCGTGCGCAGGCCCTCGGTGAGGGTGTGCAAGGCGGAGATGAGGTTATGGGCGGAGTCGAGGTCGAGTCCGGTGCAGGAGAAGATCCGCGGCTGCACGTCGTCCATCTCGTCGCGCATCCGGACGCCTTCTTCGGTGAGGGTGACCTCGACCACCCGCTCGTCGGCGGCGCGGCGGGCGCGCTCGATGAGTCCCCGCGTCTCGAGCCGGCGCAGCAGCGGCGACAGCGTGCCGGAGTCGAGCGCGAGCCGGTCACCCAGATCGCCGACGGTCTGCGTCCCCTCACTCCACAGCGCGACGAGCACGAGGTACTGCGGGTAGGTGAGGCCGAGCGGCTCCAGCACGGGGCGGTAGGCGGCCGTCATGGCGCGGCTCGCCGCGTAGAGCGAGAAGCACAGCATGTCATCGAGGACGGCGACCATGCATAAACCATTGCACACAATTCAGTTGTGCACAACTGAATGGATGCCGCTGCCGTGACCGAACCGGGACCTGAGTCCATCGACACCGGGGCGCCGGTGCCCGAGACTGTGCTCGGACGGAGCGGCCGACGACGGCCCGCGGCTCGACCGCACACGGAACAGAGGAGTTCGCGATGGCGTCAGGATTCCGCAGCGTCGCTGCACTCGTCGCGGCGGCCGGACTCGTCCTCGGTGGAGCGGTGACGGCGACGGCCGCGGACGGCGACGCCCAGGAGGTCTATCACGTCGTGCAGATGGGCGACTCCTACTCCGCGGGCAACGGCGCCGGCGACTACTACGGCGACCCTGCCGCCTACCGGAGCCACCGCAGCTGGGCGAACCTCTACGCCGACTGGCTCTCCACGCAGCCGGATCTGCCGGTGCAGTACGTCTCCTACGCGCACAGCGGGGCGGAGACCTCAGACATCCTCGAGACCCAGCTGCCGCAGGTCTCGCCCGACACCGACCTCGTGATGTTCACGATCGGCGGCAACGACGTGGGGTTCTCCACGATCGTGGAGAACTGCTTCCTGGTGGCCTTCCGGAGCGCCGACGGATGCCGCAGCTCGGTCGACGCCGCACAAGCCGACCTTTCCGGCGTGGTCGAGGCGACGCGGAAGATCCTCGACGAGCTCGCCGCGAAGCTGCAGCCCGACGCGCAGATCGTCATCCTCGGCTATCCGCTGCTGGCTACGGACACCCCGTACATCCTCTGCGACTACCACGTGATCTGCTGGGGCGACTACGAGTACGACGCATCCGCCGGCGTGCGGCAGCTGGGCCTGGAGGCGAACGCCCTCCAGGACACGCTCGTCGCCGCGTACAACCAGCAGCCCGGCGTGCCCCAGGCGATCCACGTCACCGACATCCACGACCTCTTCGCCGGACACGAGCCGGCGCCCGGCGACTCGAACCTCTACCGCTGGGTGGACGAGTTCTTCGAGACCGAGACCCAGCAGGTGCCGCCGGGCTTCTCGGCCGAGACCGACTACCGCGACAGCGCCGACAAGTTCACGTTCTGGCATCCCGGGATCACCGGGCACGCGCAGGAGGCCGCGCACCTCGAGTCGGAGCTGGGGCTGCTGCCGCGGGCGAAGGCCGTGCAGGCGGCGAACGCGGCCGCACCCGCCGACCCGGCCGGTGCGGCGGCTCCCACCGCGTGGCTGGCCGGTCCGTACGTGCGCCCGGTCGGGGCATCCGTCGTCCTCGACGCGCGCGGCTCCGCGGCCGGCGGGGGCCGCATCGTGTCGTACGAGTGGGACACCGACGGCGACGGCGCGTACGACCAGACCACCGCGGAGCCGACGCTCACCGTGCCGTTCCCGGCCGCGGCCGACGTCACCGCGTCGGTGCGGGTCGCCCAGACCGACGGCCAGACGGCGACGGCGAGCACGCAGGTGCTCATCTCGGTGGACGGCGATCAGGTTCCGGATGCCGCGGACAACTGCCCCACGGTGGAGAACGTCAGCCAGAGCGACCTGGACGGCGACGGCGTCGGCGACGACTGCGACCCGACCTCGGGATACCCGCCGCTGCAGGACGCACCCGGGTTCTCCTGGCAGGCCGCCGCCGGAGTGGAGCAGCGCGTCGGGGCCGACCCGCTGCCGCTCGACGCGGTGCCCGCGGACTCGCCCGGGCGGGCGGTGACCCTCGTCGGGGTTCCCGCCGGGGGTGTCCCGGCCGGTGGTCAGTTGACGGTGTCGGCGGCCGGCTTCGCGCCGGGCGATCCGGCCCAGGTGTCGATCGACTCCGAGGCGTACCTGCTCGCCGACGTCGAGATCGGCACGGACGGCACGCTCTCGGTCACGGTCACCGTGCCCGAGGGTCTGAGCGCCGGCGCGCACCGCATCTACGTCACGGCGCCCGCGACGGTGGCGTCCGCGGTGGTGACGGTGGCGACCGCCGTCCCGGGTTCTCCGGGCGGGTCGGGCTCGGGCTCGGGCGGGTCGGGATCGGGGTCCGCAGGCCCCGGCGGAGGACGCGGTGCGCTCGCCGCGTCCGGCATCGACGTGTCGGCCGCGCCGATCGCCGCCGGCATCCTGGCGCTCGGTGCGGGCCTCCTCCTGGCGCTGCGCGCCCGCCGTCGCCGCGCCTGACCCGGGCCCGGCTCGCTTCGCCGGCGTCCGCGCTTCAGGCGCCGGCGTCAGCCGCGGGCGCGGAGGGTCGGGCCGCCCGCGATGCGGACGGTGAGGCCGCCGTCTGCGTCGCGGAGGATGGTCGCGAGGGTGTGCGTGCAGTCGCGGCAGCGGACGATGAAGGCCGTGCGATCGGCCTCGACCGACCACTGGGCGAGCGGGGCGCTGCGTCCGCACGTTCTGCACTCGACCTCGACCTCGGTCGCTCCGGCCGCGCCGAGCGTCTGCAGCACGCCGGCGAGCACGTTCCCGTCGAGCTTGTGCACGAGGTGCTCGGGCGGCCGCGGGCGCGGCGTGATCTGGCTCATGATCCTCCGAACCTCTCCGTGCGCACATGGGCGGGGTCGTGCCCCGCGGCCACGAGCGCGTTCGCGGTGGCCTCGACGAACCCGGTCGGCCCGCAGACGAAGGTCATCGTGTCCGCGGACGGGGGCCAGGTCAGCTCCGCGATCCGGTCGGGGGTGAGGCGCCCGACCGGGCCCGTCCACTCGTCCGGTCCCTGACGGGTGTAGGCGAAGGTGACCTCGGTGAGCGGGTCGGCGAGGGACTCGACCTCGGCGCGGTACATCGCGTCCGGTCCGGAGCGCACGGAGTACAGCAGCCGGAACGGCGCCGTGCTCCCCGACGCGCGATGCGCGCGCGCCATGGCGATGAGCGGCACGATGCCCGAGCCGCCGGCGATGAGCTGCACGGGGGTGGTGGCCGTGGCATCCCATACGAAGTACTCGCCCAGCGGCCCCTTCACCTCGAGGGCGTCGCCGACCTCGGCGATCTCGCCGAGATAGGGCGAGACCTCGCCGTCGGGCACCACGTCGACGCCGAGCTCGACGTCGTCACCGGGGCCGGACGAGGCGATCGAGTACGACCGCTCCGCCTGGTAGCCGTCCTCCGCCGTGAGGCGCACGTCGAGGTGCTGACCGGGCTCGTTGCCGGGCCAGCCGGGCACGTGGAGCGTGAGCACGCGGGAGTGCGGGGTCTCGGAGCGGATCGAGGACATCGTGGCCGGCATCCAGCCGCGCACCTTCACCAGTACCGCTCCTCCTTCCAGGGGTCGCCGTAGATGTTGTAGCCGTTCTGCTCCCAGAAGCCGGGCTCGTCGCGCTTCTGCATCGACAGTCCGCGCACCCACTTCGCGCTCTTCCAGAAGTACAGGTGCGGCACGAGCAGCCGTGCGGGGCCGCCGTGCTCGGGGTCGAGCGGCTTGCCGTCGTACTCCGTCACGACCCAGGCCTTGCCGCCGCGCAGGTCGGCGAGCGGCACGTTCGTCGTGTACCCGCCGTAGGAGTGCGCCATCACGTACTCGTACTCGCTCGACACATCGGCCAGCAGGGTGTCGAGGGAGACGCCGCGCCAGGTGGTGTCGAACTTGGACCACCGGGTGACGCAGTGGATGTCGGTGGTGACGTCTTCGTGGGGGAGTGCGGCGAACTCGTCCCATGACCAGGAGGTGACGTCGCCCGACTCCGCGACGATGCCGAACGCCCACTCCGTCAGCGGGATCTTCGGCGTCGGACCGGCCGACAGCACGGGGAAGTCGGTGGCGAGATACTGCCCAGGCGGGAGCTTGGGGTCCGACTCGCGTCGGCGGGCGCCGAAGCCCCGGGTGAACTGAGCCATCGCGAAGACCTCTTCCCTCAGAGCCGAGCGTCGTTGAGGTGAGGATACCGCCGCGGGAGCGGTCCCGTCCAAGCCCCTCGGCGACCTCGTCTCGGCGGCATGATGGGGGCATGCCGAGCGTCGATCCCGCCGACCCCGCCGCAGCGGTCGCGCGGACCCCGCGCGACGCCCCCGCACTCGCGGGTCGCGCGGTCATCGAGCAGCGCTGGCGCGCCGCGTGCTTCCTGCACTGGCGGGTCGATCCGGCCGTGGTCGCGCCGCTCCTCCCGACCGGCACACGGCCCGACGTCTTCGACGGCTCGGCGTGGGTCGGGCTCATCCCGTTCGTGCTCAGCGAGTTCCGATTCCTTCCGCTGCCGCCCGTGCCGCTCGTCGGATCCTTCGTCGAGATCAACGTGCGGACCTATGGAGTGGATGCGGCGGGCCGCCGCAGCGTCGTGTTCCGCACCCTGGAGGCGGAGCACCTGCTGCCCGTGCTCGGCGCGCGGGCGATCTTCGGGCTGCCCTACCGCTGGGCGCGGGCCGGGATGCGCGAGGAGGGCGACCGCATCGAGTACCGCTCGATCCGGCACGGGCGCAGCGCTGCGCGCACCCGCATCCGCGTCACGCTGGGCGAGGACCCGGTCGATACGCCCCTCAGCCGGTTCCTCACGGCGCGATGGGGCTTCCACGAGCGCCACCTCGGACGCACGATCTGGGCGGCGAACGAGCATGAGCCGTGGCCGCTGGTCTCCGCCGAGGTCGACGCGCTCGACGACGACCTCCTCGCCGACTCGGGTTTCCCCGGGCTCACCGCGCGCACGCCCGACTCGGCGCTGGCCATGCCGGCGCGGCATCCGGGGTTCCTCACACGGTTCTCCGGTCCGACGCTGCTGCCGCGCTGATCGGGCGATGGCGTCACGCGACCGCGAGCGGCAGCGTCACCTCGAAGCGCGCGCCGCGGGACGCCGGCACGCACGTGACGTCGCCGCCGTGGGCGCGGGCGATGCCGCGGGCGATGGGCAGCCCGAGTCCGGCGCCGGCGCGCGCGTCCCGCGACGGGTCGAGGCGCACCAGTCGGTCGAAGATGCGCTCGCGCTCCTCGGCCGGCACTCCGGGGCCGTCATCGGTGACGACGATGCGGGCCGTCGCGGCATCCGCGTCGTCGATGCGGACTTCCACCACGACCGCCCCGTCTCCGCCGGTCGCCCGGGCGGCGTTGTCGACGAGGTTCGACACGATCTGACCGAGCCGGTCGACGTCGGCGTCGACCGGCACCGGGCGGTCGGGAACGCGCGTCTGCAGATCGAGTGAGGGACGCCGCAGCGACAGGCGGTCGGCCTCGCTCCGCACGAGCCGGCCGAGGTCGACGCGCGTCGGGATCAGATCGAGGCCGCGGTCGAGGCGCGCCATCATGAGCATGTCGTCGATGAGACGCGAGGCGCGGCCCGACTCCCGGGCGATCTGCGTCGCGAGGAGCTCGCGGTCCGCGGGGGACAGGTCGGCGCGCACGAGCGTGTCGGCCGCCGCGCGGATGCCGGCCACCGGGGTGCGCAGCTCGTGCGCGGCATCGGAGACGAAGGTGCGCATGCGCGCTTCGGCGTCCAGCGCCGATCGCTCGGCGCCCTCGACGTCGTCGAGCATCTCGTCGAAGGCGCTCGCCACCCGGCCGATCTCGGTGCGCGGCCGATCGGGCCGCAGCCGACGCCCCCGGTCGCCGGACGCGATCGACCGCGCGACCGTCGTGACCCGGGTCAGGGGAGCGAGTGTGGAGCGGACGACGAGCAGCACGCCGATCACCGCGATGATCAGCACCGCCGCGGCCGCGATCGCCATCACCGTCCGCAGCTGCGCGACGGTGGCCGCGATGGGCGCGGTCGACGCGGTGAGGGTGAGTGTGGAGCCGTCGCTCAGGGTCGAGACGAGTGTGACGAGCTGGTCGTCGCCGGAGATCGCGGATGCCGCGACCGACACCTCGCCCGACGTCGTCGGGTCGTCGGACGAGCCGTTTCCCGTCGCGGGACCCGGGCGGCGGCCGCCGTCGGGGCCGAGCCCGGCGGGCGGGCCCTGACGCAGCTGGTCGGGGCTCGGCCCGGCGACCACCTCTTCGCCCGCCGCGCTCTCGATGCGCACGGAGAGTCCCTGTGCCGACAGCCGGTCGGCGAGCTCGTCGCTGTCGACGGTTCCGACGAGCGAGGCCGCGGCAGCCGCCCTGTCCTCCAGTCGGTCCTCGAGCTGCGTGCGCAGCTGCGCGCCGAAGATGACGTCGACCGAGACCGTGAGCCCGACGAGGAGCACGACCATGAGGGCGAGCACCGCCAGGACGGTGCGCGTGCGCAGCGAGGCGGTCCGCAGCGTCGTCGCGCTCCGCCCGCTGGTGCCCGGCGGCGCGGTCACGCTGCCGCTGTCAGGCGATAGCCCATGCCGCGGACGGTATGTATCAGCCGCGGGCCGTGCGTCTCCATCTTCCGGCGCAGCGAGCTCATGTGCACCTCGACGAGATTGGGGTCGTAGTCGTCGAAGCCCCACACCTGCGTGAGGATCTGCGTCTTCGACAGCGTGCGGCCACGACTGGCGGCGAGGAACGCGAGCAGCCGGAACTCGGTGGCCGTCAGCGGGAGGGCGACGTCGGCGCGGCGGGCGGTCGCGGCATCCGCGTCGACCACGAGGTCTCCGATCTGCAGCACCTCGGGGATGCGGCCGCGACGCCGCAGCACCGCGGTGGCGCGGGCGACCAGTTCGGCCAGCGAGAACGGCTTGCTGACGTAGTCGTCGATTCCCTCGCCGAAGCCGCGCAGGCGGTCATCCACCTCGTCGCGGGCCGTGAGCATCATCACCCCCGCATCGCTGGCGCTGCGCACCGTCGAGACGAGCTGGATGCCGCTCGGCCCGGGCATCATCCAGTCCAGCATCACAAGATCGGGGGAGAAGGAGATCAGGCGCTCCCGCAGGGTGGTGCCGTCGGGCGCCCCTTCCGCGACGAACCCGTCGGCACGGAGTGCGGCGACCACGGAGGTGCGGATCGTCTCGTCGTCGTCGAGGACGAGCACGCGGGCGGGGGGAGGCATGCCCCGGACGCTATGTCCGCATGCTGTGCGGCGACTATGACTCCGCCCCCGGGTTGCTGAGCCTCTCCGGACTTAAGCCGGGCTTCAGTTTCGGCTCGGATCGTGGTTCTCAGCCGGTGGACGCCGGCGCCGGACACGTCCGGCAGACCGAACACGGAGATGACATGTCCCACGACGACACCACCCCGCACGAGAACACGGGAGACGACCGCTTCGACCGCGACGAGACGACGGATGCCGCGACCCGCCCCTACGAGCGGATCGACCCGGACGCCGCGACCCGGCCCCATGAGCGCATCGGCGACCCGTCCGCCGGCTCCTCCTTCGCCACGACCCGCCCCGCGGGTGCCGACCGCGTCCGCTCCCGCGCCTGGAAGCGGCCCGGCCTGATCGCCGGAGCCGTGGTGCTCGGCCTCGGCCTCGTCGGCGGTACGGCGGCGATGGCCACCGCGGCCGGCTCCGGCAACGGCGTGATCCCGGGGGCCGGCCCCAGCGCCTCGGCGAGCGTCACGGGAAGCCCCGCTGACGGCTCGACTGCTCCGAACCCCGGCGCGACCGCGCCGTCACCGGGTGCCACCGCACCCGCCGACGGATCGGTTCCCACCCCGCCGGCCGAGGGCACCGCGCCCGACGGCGGCACGACGCCGAAGGACCCGGGGGTGTGCGGCCCCGGCGGCGGTCCCGCCGCGGGCGGCCCCGGCGCGAAGGGTCCGCGCCCCGACGGGACGGCCCCGACTCCGCCCGCGGAGGGCTCGGCGCCCACCCCGCCGGCTGACGGTTCGGCGCCCACCCCGCCCGCTGACGGTTCGGCGCCCACCCCGCCGGCTGACGGTTCGGCGCCCACCCCGCCCACCCCGCCCGCCGACGGCTCCGGTCCGACCCCGCCTGCCGACGGCACGGCTCCGACGCCGCCCGCCGACGGCGGTACCCCCACCGCTCCCGCCGGTTCCTGACCGATCAGCACATCGCCCCCGCCGTCCCGAGACGGCGGGGGCGCTGTGCGTGCGGGCGTTGTGGCCGGGCACTTGTATCCCTGTCCTGCGGACAAGCGTCGACAGGCGCCGTCGGGGCGTTCTCGGCTCGAGCGGAGCACGTTCGCTATAGCCCAGGTCAGTCGTTGTTTCGGTGTGTGTCTTGCTGCAACCGAAATCAACGTGAACTTGTCTCTATGGGGGATACAGGTGAGACCGCAAGATCGATACATGTCGAGCGGAGCCGCTCGATGGAGGCCCAGGAGGCCTCTCTCACACCCTCATCGGAGAGGCCGGTCATCATGGACTCGCTACCGCAGCTCGATCGCGATTCCACAGCCCCGATCTGGTTTCAGATCATGCGGGCGATCGAGTCTCGCATCGCCGACGGGACATGGTCGACCGGCGATCGCCTGCCGAGCGAGAATGACCTGTGCGGTCACTTCGGCGCATCACGGACCTCGGTGCGCGAGGCGCTCTCCCGGCTCGAGAGCGCGGGCATCGTGTCTCGCCGGCAGGGCAAAGGGGCGTTCGTCGAGCGCATTCAGGGGCCGTCCGCCTGGACGCTGCCATCGGCGCCCAGTCTTCTCGGCGAGTATTCCGAGGACGGTCAGAGCGCCCTGAGCTCCCAGATCCTTCGGGCCGGCATAGAGGCGCTCCCGCCGTGGGCGGCCGCCGTCGTCGGTCGCGACTCTCCCGACGGACTCGGCTTCGTCCTCGAGCGCGTGCGGGCCGTGGGTTCCCGCACCGCCGTCCACGTCATTAACTACCTGCCGACCCGCTTCGCCGGCGTCCTGCCCGATCTCCGGGAGCCGAGGGCCAGTCTGTACGCCGCCATCAACCGGGTGACGGGTGTGCGCATCGCGCGCATGCACCGCACCATCGAGGCGGTCGCCGCCGACCGTGCGCTCGCCGGCCTGCTCGATGTCGAGCAGGGGCATCCGATCGTCGTCGTCGAAGCCGTCGCGTACGACCAGACCGGAGCCCCCATCGACTTCTCCCGCGCCTCCGTGCGCACCGACCGCCTGCGGGTGAGCGTGGACACGGGCTTCGAGGCCGCCGGAATCTCGAACGAGAGCGCCTCCGGCCGCTACCCCGGCGCCGTCCGCTCCGAGCCCGCCCGGCCCTCCTCGCGGGCGACCACGCGCGTTGTCCGCTGACAGCCCTCCCCTCCCACTGATCCTGGAGACCTCTCGCATGACCGACCACTCCGATCGCCGCATCCTCCTCATCGGTGACAGCTACATGAGCGCCGATGTGTTCGCGCAGGCCTTCGCGCGGCGCGGTCTCACAGCCGACGTCGCGACTGTGCGGATGGCGGCGCCCACGTGGGACACGTCGCGGGTCCAGGAGTTCGAGGGCGACCCTGCTGAGGTCGCACGACTCGCACAGGGGTACGACGTCATTGCCTTCCACGCCGCCCCGGTGACGGCCGAGGTCATCGCGGCCCTGCCGGACCTGCGCCTGGCGGGGTGCGCGCGTGGCGGTCCGGTCAACATCGATCTCGAGGCGGCGCGGGAGCACGGCGTTCGCGTGACCACCACCCCGGGGAAGAACGCCGAAGCCGTGGCCGACCTGACGATCGGCTTCCTCATCTCGCTCGTGCGCAACGTGCCGGCTTCCCTCCGCGACGTCGACGCCCGGATCGCCGACGGTCGCCCGCTGGCAGAGTCGACCTTCGAGGGCGCCCGCTGGTTCGGCAGGGAAGTCGCCGGCCTCCGCGTCGGCCTCATCGGCTACGGCAACGTGGCGCGTCTCGTCGCCGCGCGTGCGCGGGCGCTGGGCGCCGAGATCGTCGCCTACGACCCGTACGTGGATGCCGCGACCGTGACCGATGCGCGCATCGTCGCCGATCTCGACGAGCTGCTGTCCGCGTCCGACGTGGTCAGCGTCCACGCACGAGCCACCGCCGACAACCACCACATGATCGGCGCCGAGCAGATCGCGCTCATGCCCCCGGGGTCGTTCCTCATCAACACCGCGAGGGAGTCCCTTGTCGACGAGTCGGCGTTGCTCTCGGGCCTGCGCGACGGACGACTGGCGGGAGTCGCGCTCGACGTCAACGAGCCCGACGGCCCGTGGCGCGAGATGGTGGACCAGCCCAACCTCATCCTCACCCCGCACCTCGCGGGCGCCACCCGCGAGACCCTCGTCCGAGGTGCCGAGATGCTCGCCTCCGAGGTGCAGGCGTTCCTCGACGGCCGGCCGCTGAGGTGGGAGCGATGAGCGACGTCTTCCTCGCGATCGATGCCGGTACCGGCTCCGCCCGCGCCCTCGCCTTCGACGCCGACGGGCGCCTGATCGCGCAGGCCGGGCGCGAATGGATCCATCATGCGGTCGCCGGACATCCCGGTGGCACCGCCTTCGACACGACCGCGGGGTGGTCGGCGATCGCCGGCGCCGTCGCCGAAGTCGTGCGACGCCTCGACGGCCGACGGGTCGCGGCCGTCGCCGCATCAAGCATGCGCGAGGGCTTCGTTCTCTACGACGCCGCGGGCAGGGAGCTGTGGGCGTGCCCCAACACCGACGGGCGCGCCCGGCGTGAGGCGGCCGAACTCGTGGAGCAGGGAGTCGCTGACGAGATCTTCCGCGTCGCGGGCGATTGGGTGTCCATCACCGCTCCCGCCCGACTGCGGTGGCTTGCGCGCCACCAGCCCGATGTGCTCGCCGATGCGCGCCACCTCGGCATGCTCAGCGACTGGGTCACCACCCGTCTGACGGGCACCTTCGCCACCGACCCCACAGCCGGATCGAGTTCCGCCCTGTTCGATCTGCGATCGCGCTCGTGGTCGACTGACCTCGCCGGACTTGTCGGAGTCGAGGCCGCGATCCTGCCCGACGTCGTCGAGTGCGGCACGGTCGTGGGCGCCGTGACCGATGAGGCGGCAGCCGCAACGGGTCTCCCCGCCGGTACGCCGGTCGTGACAGGTGGTGCGGACACCCAGCTAGCCCTGCACGGCATCGCGGCGCGGCCGGGTGTGCCGACGATCGTGGCCGGCACGTTCTGGCAGACCACCGCGATCGTCGACGAGCCGCTCGTGGACCCCGAGCGGCGCCTCCGCACGCTCTGTCACGTTGATCCCGGCCAGTGGATGATCGAGGGCATCGGCTTCCTCTCGGGGCTGGCGATGCGATGGTTCCGCGATGCGATGTGCCCGGATGCTGCGGCCGCAGGAATCGCGGCGGGCACCAGCGCATTCGCGGTCATGGAGAAATGGGCCGCCGCCGTGCCGGCCGGATCGAACGGCATCGTCGCCACGATGGCCAACGTGATGCAGGCCGATGCCTGGCACCAGGCTGCACCCGCCTTCATCGGCTTCGACATCAACGACGCGCGCGCGTCCTCTCGGGGGGCGTTCGTGCGGGCGATCGAGGAGTCGGCGGCCATCGTGGCGGCGGCTCATCTCGATGTCCTGGCGGCGCTCACCGATGGCCGTGCGGCCTCCGAAGGTTCCGTGACCTTCACCGGCGGATCGAGTGCCGGTGCGCTGTGGCCGCGGGTGATCGCCGGCGTGACGGGACTGCAGACCCGGGTCACGCCCGCGCCGGAGGCGAGCGCCTACGGCGCAGCACGCCTTGCGGCGCAGGGCATGCAGGCGACGCTCCCGCCCATGGCAGAGCCGGACCGTGTGGTGCGCGCCGATGCCGCAGAGCACGACGCCTACCGCGAGATCAGCAGCCGCTGGCACCGCGTATACCGCGACGTCCTGTCGATCTCGGGAGACGATCTGCCGCCCCTCTTCACCCCGCCGGGCGCGGCGCGGCCACCGGCCGAGGCCCGACGGGTGGATGCGGTCTCGACCGCCTGACCCGCCCGTCCGCCTTCCCCTCACCCACAGCACGACATCCCCGTCTCACCACCACAAGGAGATTCACATGGCCGACCTCGACGGCAACGCCTCTGCCAAGCAGTTCCACCCCGACGTCCCCGGAGTCGCGTTCCGCCACGCCATCCGCGGCGCTGCGAACCTCGACTGGGGGATGCAGAACCGCCTGTCCCGCATCCTCGACCCACGCACCGGGCGAACGGTGATGCTCGCCTTTGACCACGGCTACTTCCAGGGGCCGACCTCGGGGCTGGAGCGCATCGACCTCAACATCGCCCCGCTGGCGGACGCCGCCGACGCCCTCATGGGTACGCGCGGCGCGTTGCGCAGCTCCCTGCCGCCGGCGACCCGCGCCGGACTCGTCCTGCGCGCCTCCGGCGGTCCGTCGATCCTCAAGGACCTCTCGGACGAGTACACGGCTATGGCGATGGACGACGCCGTGCGCATCAACGCCGACGCGGTGGCTGTCCAGGTCTTCGTGGGCGGTGAGTACGAGAGTCGCAGCATCCGCAATCTCACGACGCTCGTGGACCAGGGGTACGCGGCCGGCATCCCCGTGTTGGGGGTCACTGCCGTCGGCAAGGAGCTCACCCGTGACTCCCGCTATCTCGGCCTCGCCACGCGCATCATCGCCGAGCTGGGCGCCCAGCTCGTCAAGACCTACTACTGCGAGGAGGGCTTCGAAGACGTCGTCGCCGGCTGCCCCGTGCCCGTCATCATGGCCGGAGGCAAGAAGCTTCCCGAGCTGGACGCCCTCACTATGGCGAGCAACGCCGTACGCGCCGGTGCCGCCGGCGTGGACATGGGGCGCAACATATTCCAGAGCGCCGATCCTGCGGCGATGATGCAGGCCGTCCGAGCGGTCGTCCATCAGGATGCCGCGCCCGAGGAGGCGTACGACCTGTTCCGTTCCGCGAGCGAGGCCCCGGTGCTCGCATGAGCGCCGAAGTCCTGCGCTCGGCCGACGCCGTCCTCCGCTTCGAGGACTGGGGCCCCGGCTACCTCACGCAGGCCGATGACGCCGCCTTCGGTGTCGTGGTGCTGCGGCCCGGCGACGAGTTCGCCAACCACCTCCATGAGCACCACACCGAGTCGTTCGTCGTGATCGAGGGCAGCGCCGAGTTCTGGCTCGAACGCAAGACGCGGGTGACCTTGTCCGCCGGCGACGTGCTTCGCGCGGAGCCCCACGAGGAGCACTTCGTGCGCAACCCGTTCGACGAGACCTTCCGCGCGGTGTTCGTGAAGACCCCCTGGGTGGACGGCGACAAGCTCGACCGGCCCTGGACCCCTGACAACCCCTCCCACACCTGAACCGAATCGAAAGGACACACCATGAGTGCGCAGCGACGCTCCTCATCTCCGATCCGTCCGTCCCGGCGGATCCTCACCTCCCTTGCGATCGCCGCCGTCGGCGGTCTCGCCCTTGCCGGCTGCGCCGGCGGATCGGGCGGATCCGACGGAGCATCCGGCGGCGGCGCCGCCACGTCCCTGAAGGTGCTCATCGCGGCACCCCAGGAGGGTGCGGGAAAGATCCTCGAGGCTGACTTTGAAGCGCAAACGGGCACGCAGATAGAGGTCGAGGTCGTGCCGTACGACCAGATCCAGACCAAGGCGATCCTGGACGCGCAGTCCGGCACCAACAACTACGACGTCATCCAGTACTGGTACACGTCTGTGGGCGCCCTGGCGGATGCCGGAGCGCTGGAGGACATCACCAGCTGGGTGGACGGCGACGCCGACATCGACTCGTCCGACTTCATCCAGAGCATTTTCGGCCCCTACACGCAGTACGACGGCAAGACGTACGGCCTGCCCATCGACGGTGACACGCACGTGCTCTTTTACAACAAGGAGATCTTCGAGCGGAACGGCGTCGAGGTGCCCACGACCTGGAGCGAGTACGAGCAGGTCGCGCAGAAGATCACCGACGCCGAGAAGGCGAACGGCGTCTACGGCTCGGCGATCCTCGGAGCCAAGAGCGCCTTCAACATCGGCTCGACCTTCTTCAATCGTCTCGCGACGATGTCGCCAGACCCGATCGACTCGCAGATGCCTCAGCTGAACACGCAGGCGGCGGTAGACGCTGCGCAGTCGATGCTGGATGCCGCGCCGTACGCGCTGCCCAGCCCGCTTGAGATCGGATTCGAGCAGGCCCTCCCGCAGTTCCTCTCCGGGAACGTGGGAATGATCGAGTTCTGGACCGATCTCGGTGTGTTCGCGCAGGACCCGGGGCAGTCGAAGATCGTCGACAAGTGGGGCGTCGCGCCCCTCCCGGTGGGACCGGAGGGCAAGATCTCGGGCGCGCTCAACGCAGGATGGGCGATGGGTATCAGTCCGAACGCACCCGATCAGGAGCTCGCACAGCAGTTCGTGGCCTTCGCCTCCTCGAAGGAGATGAACGAGAAGCTCATCACGACGACGGGATCCGGTGTCGACCCGATCCGCACCTCGACACTCGAGAGCGACAAGTACACATCATTCGCCCCAGACGTATCGGCCGTCGCGGCGCAGGTCTTGCCGAACGCGCAATCGTGGCCGACCTCGCCTCAGGCACCCGAGATGATCCAGACCCTGAGCGACAACCTCGCGCTCATGCTCCAGGGCAGCCTCACCGCTGAGCAGGCGATGTCCCAGACCTGGGACGCCTGGCAATCACTCGGCTGAGCCCGGCCCGAACCCCACCCATCCTGTTCGATACAGACAGAAGGAGGAGCCATGTCGCAGGCGACAGTGAAGACCCGTGTCGAACGACGCGCTCCCTGGACCGGCCGGCTGCTGCTCGCGCCTGCGTTCATCGCGATCGCAATCATGGCGATCTACCCGCTGGTGTACATCATCGCGGCATCCTTCTCGAAGTCGTCCCTCGGGCGGCCCTTCAGTGCATGGGTGGGATTCGAGAATTTCAGCGAACTGCTGGGGGACGGGGTCACCCTCCCGTCCCTCGGCCGGTCGCTCGTCTTCGCCGTCCCCTCGGCCCTGCTCGCGCTCATCGTCGGGCTCGTGGTCGCGCTGTCTCTGGATGCCGCGGTGAAGGGCGGGCGCGTCATCCGGGTCCTGCTCCTGCTGCCTCTCATGACTCCGCCTGTCATGGCGGGCGTGATCTGGAAGCTCATGCTGGCCCCGACCGGCGGCCTGCTCAACAACGTCGGACAGGTGATCGCGCCCGGCTCAGAGCCGTTCCTGTTCCTCGGCTCCAGCCCTGCGGCCATCATCTCCGTCATCCTCGTCGATGCCTGGCAATGGGCGCCGTTCTGCGTACTGCTCGTCTTCGCCGCGCTGCAGACGCTGCCGACCGAGGTGTACGAAGCCTCGCAGGTGGACGGGGCGGGGGTCTGGCAGACCTTCTGGCGCATCACGTTCCCCCTCGTTCTTCCGAGCCTCCTCACCGTGCTCCTGCTGAAGCTCGTCGTGTCCTTCAAGGTCTTCGACCTCGTCTTCATCATGACGAGCGGCGGACCAGGCTTCGACACCACCGTCAGCAGCTATCAGATCTACCGCACCGGCCTGCAGACGTTCGATGTCGGCGCCGCCGCGGCCCAGACGATCGCGTTCCTCGTGCTCGTCACCCTCGTGATCCTGCCCCTCAATGCGATGCGGCAGCGCCTGCACCGGGAAGGCTGACCCATGTCCCTCATCGTTCGAGACACAGAAGCGTCGACCGACAGCGCGACGCGCACGCTGACCGTGCCGCGCCGCCGTCGTGCGGCGAAGGTCCGCGCTTCCAGCACGTCTCGCCCCGGGCGGCCTTCGGGCACGATCACGGCGGTGAAGTGGCTGGTCATCTCTGCGGCGATCGTGCTGTCGCTGCTTCCGATCCTCTACATGATCGGGATGTCGTTCAAGAGCCCGGACGACATCCTGTCGACGCGCATCCTGCCGTCGCGTCTCGCTTTCGAGAACTGGGCGTCAGCGTTCCAGAACTTCCCGATTCTCACCTACCTGCGCAATTCCGTGGGGTCGGCGCTCATCGCGGTGCTCGTCGCGCTGCTGGTGGCGGTCCCCGCGAATTACGCGATCGCACGCCTTCGCGCCGGTGGCAAGCAGGCCCTCGGCACTCTCGTGTCGGCGTACATCGCGCCGCCGGTGGTGGCGATCGTCCCCCTGTTCGTCCTGGTGCGCACCGTGGGGCTCATGGACTCGGTGATCGGGCTGGGGATCGTCGAAGGCCTGCTGCTCACGCCGGTCGCGGTCTGGCTGCTCGACGGCTTCTTCCGTGCCATTCCCTTCGAGATCGACGAGGCGGCCCAGATCGACGGATGCGGTCCGTTCCGCACGCTCTGGTCCGTGATCCTGCCGCTCACGGCACCGGGCATCGTCGCCGTGTCCATCATCGTGTTCATCCTCGTCTACAACGACTTCCTGATCCCACTGCTGCTCACGCAGAGCGTGGACTCGCAGACGCTCCCGGTCGGCATCTCGCTGATGCAGGGCGGGCGCGAGGTGGTGTTCGGTCAGATGGCGGCAGCGAGTCTCGCCGGTCTCATTCCGATCTACCTCCTGGCGATGTTCCTGCAGAAGTGGCTGGTGGGCGGGCTCACCCAAGGCAGCGTCAAGTAGGCCCACCCGGCCTCAGCGCTCGATCAGCCCGCGCAGCTCCCGGTTGTCGGCGGTGCCCGAGAACTCCACGATGCGGCCGTTGGCGATGCGGAGCATCGAGAACTCGGCGACGTTCACGTGACGGCGGGTGGGCGCCAGCGCCCCGAGCGGGCCGAGATGGGTGCCGCCGGCGCGGGTGTGGGAGGCGAGGCGGTCGTCTTCGACGATGAGCTGGATGCGGCGCCACTGCCAGTCGGGGAAGGCCTGGAAGAGCTCGGCCATGTCCTCGATCCACGCCTCGACGCCCCCGGGGAGATGCGCCCGGCGTACAGCCGGATCGACGAACGCCCGGATCGCCGGCAGGTCGTGCCGGTTGCAGGCCTCGAGGTACGCGGCGTGCCACTCGCGCATCTCCCAGGACTCCACACCCCCATTCTCGGTGCCGACCATGGCCCGGCGGCGCCCGGCGCCGACCCGCGGCATCCCTCCTCTTGCGCCCGTGACGCGCACGCCTCTACGGTTCCGATCACACGGAGCCGCGCGAAGACGGGAGCGACATGGCCGCGAAGACGCCGAAGGCACTCGACGAGCTCACGCGGACGCTGCTCGATCGGATCGAGGCGCACCTCCCGGCGGGCGACCTCCGCGAGGCCGCGATGTTCGGCACCCACGCGGTGATGGTCGACGAGGTGATGGTGATCGCCGTCCGCAAGGATCACAGCCTCCTCGTGCGGGTGGACGCCGACGACGATGCCGCCCTCGTGGCCCGGCCCGAAGCATCCCGTCCCGACATGGGACCGCGCCGGTCGATGGGCGTCGGGTGGATCCAGGTGGACGCCGCGTCCCTCGACGACGACGGCGTGCTCGACTTCTGGGTCGGCCAGGCCCGCCGCCGGTTCGAGCGTCACGGACCCGGCACGCAGCCGACGGCCTGACGCGGACGCGCGTCACCTCAGGTAGGAGGCCCCGTTCGCGTCGAGCACGGCGCCGGAGCACCAGCGCGCCTCGGGCGAGGCGAGCCATTCGACCGCGGCGGCGATCTCGTCGGGCGTGCCGACGCGTCCCCACGGGCTCTGCGCGCGGATGTCCTGCCCGCGGGCGCCCGACAGCGTCTCGGCCTGACGCTCGGTCGCGATGAACCCGGGCGCGACCGAGGTCACCGAGATGCCGTGCGGCGCGAGCGAGACGGCGAGCGACTGCCCCATGGCGTGCAGCGCCGCCTTCGTCGCGCCGTAGGCCGGGTACTCCGGCTCCCCGCGGTAGGCGCCGCGCGAACCGACGTTGACGATCGCGCCCGACGCGCCGCGGGCGATGAGGTGACCTGCGACGGCGTGCGCCAGAGCCGCCGGCCCGATGAGGTTCACCTGCGTCATCTCGTGCCACGCGGCATCCCAGTCCTGATCGGATGCTTCGCCGGCGACGTGCCGGTTCGTCGCGGTCGGCGCGACCCCGGCGTTGCAGACCAGCACGTCCACCGATCCCAGCGCCGCGATCGCGTCCTGGACGAGCCGGCGGCAGACGGCGGGATCACCCAGGTCGGCACCGAGGGCGACGTGGCCGCTCCCGGGGAGCGCGGCGACCAGCGCCTCGGCGTCATCCCGCGACGAGCCGTAGTGCACGGCGACCCGGTCGCCTGCGTCTGCGAAGCGCCGGGCGACCGCGGCCCCGATGCCGCGGGCCGCGCCCGTGACCAGGACGCCCCTCACGCGGACCGCCTGCCGGAACCCCGAGCCGCCCGCACGACGAGACGCGACGTCGTCACGAGACGGCCGTGGTGATGAGCTCGGTGATCTTCTCCTCCACCGCCGGCGTCCAGGCGCGCACGGCGAATCCGATCGGCCACAGGTCGCCGTCGTCGAGCGCGGCGCTGTCCTGGAAGCCGATGGTGGAGTAGCGCGTCTTGAACTTCGCCGACGACTGGAAGAACACGACGACCTTGCCGTTCGCGTCGGCGTAGCCCGGCATGCCGTAGTACGTCTTCGGGACCAGGGCGGGCGCGGCATCCGTCACCACCGCGTGCAGGCCCTCGGCCAGCACCTTGTCGTCGGCCTCGAGCTCGTCGATGGCCTTGCGGACCGAGGCGAGTCCCGCTTCGCGGTTCTTGCCGGCCTTCTCCTGCTCGCGCAGCTCCTTCGCGCGCTGCTTGACGGCGTCGCGCTCGTCCTGGCTGAGTCCGTCCGATGCGCCCTTGGCGGCCATCATTCCTCCCGAGTGTCGCGGCCGATCCGTTCGGCCCCTCCCACACGCTAGGCCCGCAGCCCTTCCGCCGCTTCTCCGATCCTGACCGGTCGCGTGCCCCCGCCCCGATGCGCCGCCCGCGCAGGGCCGCGAAGCCGCCCTCACAGGAGACGGATAGCCTGTCGGAGCGGCGGAACGGACGCCGCGCACCGAGGAGGATCCATGTCGCACACCCTCGACTTCGACGCGGTCGGCATCGACGCGCTCCGTGCCGGGGGCGGCATGAAGTGGTCGCTTTTCCCTGACAAGATCGGCGCCTTCGTGGCCGAGATGGACTTCGGCACGGCGCCGGCCATCACCGCCGCGCTGCACGCCGCCATCGACGCGGGAGCGCTCGGCTACCTGCCGTCGGCGCTGGCCGCGGAGATGTCCGCCGCCACGGCCGCGTGGCACCGCGACCGGTACGGCTGGACCGTCGATCCCGCCCACATCCACCCGATCGCCGACGTCATCAAGGGTCTCGAGGTCGCGATCGAGCACTACAGCGCGCCGGGCACCGCCGTCATCCTCCCGACCCCGTCGTACATGCCGTTCCTCACCGTGCCGCTGACGATGGGCCGCGAGATCATCCAGGTGCCGCTCGTCGAGGGCGAGCACGGCTCCACGCTCGACCTCGACGGCATCGACCGCGCCTTCGCCTCCGGCGCCGGCATGATGATCCTCTGCAACCCCTACAACCCGGTGGGTCGCGTCTTCACCCGCGACGAGCTGACGGCACTGTCGCTCGTCGTGGAGCGGCACGGCGGCCGTGTCTTCTCCGACGAGATCCACGCGCCGCTGGTCTACGCCGGCTCCGCGCACGTGCCCTACGCGTCGGTGTCGCCCACGACGGCGGCGCACACGGTCACCGCGACCTCGGCCTCGAAGGCCTGGAACCTGCCCGGCCTCAAGACCGCGCAGCTGATCATCAGCAACCCCGACGACGCCGCCGTGTGGGAGCGCATCGGCCCGATGGCCTCCCACGGCGCCAGCACGCTCGGCGTCATCGCCAACACCGTCGCCTACGCCGAGGGCGGCGCCTGGCTCGACGGTGTGATCGACTACCTCGACGGCAACCGGCGCTTCCTCGGTGAGGCGCTCGCCGCCGAGCTCCCCGGCATGGGCTACCGGGCCCCGCAGGGCACCTACATCAGCTGGCTCGACGCGCGAGGACTGGGATTGGATGCCGCGCCCGCCGCCTTCTTCCGCGACCACGCCGGCGTCGCACTCACCGAGGGCAGCGACTGCGGACCGGCCGGCACGGGCTTCCTGCGCTTCGTCTTCGCCACGCCCCGGCCGATCATCGCGCGCGCGGTCGAGCAGATGGGCGCGGCGTACCGCGGGCGGGCTCAGCAGCGGGCATCGCTTCAGCAGTAGGAACGGTGCACGTGCCAGGAGTCCTGGGCGCGGAAGACGTCGAAGACGAACGACGCGCCCTCGACGTCCGTCGCCTGGAACCGCCAGCCGTAGAGCCCGCGCCGCGGGGCCGCGCCGGAGGCCCAGACCGACTCGCGCAGACGCGTCGGCACGTCGGTCACCGTCCATCGCCGCCCCGCGAAGAACATCCTGCTGGGGATGTCGCCGGTCATCCATATCGTGACCTCATGATCGATTCTCGCGGTGTCCATGGGAGCCTAGGGTAGAACAAAGTTTCGACAAGCGCGAGAGCGTCGGTGGCCGGGGAAGGATGCGGAACCGTCGTGGGGACCAACCGGAGGTACGCCGATCACGTCGATCGGCAGATGGACGAGCGGGTCCTCGAACGCATCGCCCGCTCCGGCGCACTTCAGACCCTCTCCGACCTCGAGCTGCAGCTCGACGCCGAGCTGTTCACCCGTGATCCGCGTCCACGCCCCGTCACAGCGTGGGTGCGCTTCGGCGAGACTCCCGTGCAGGTGCGCGCCGACGCGTGCGCGTGGACGCCGCACGCCGTCGGCATCCGCTTCGTCATCGGCGGTCGGGAGTTCAAGACCTGGGTGTGGGCCTCGGCGGTGCGCGCGGCCGACCAGGGGCGACGGCCCGCGACGTGACCGCGATGCGACCGGCGCCGGTTCGGGACGACGGATGCCGCGTCGCTCCGTAGTCTGGCGTGAGTCGCATCGCACCCGAGGAGCAGGACATGACCCGACTGGACCTCGTCCCCGCGCTCAGCGCGCCCGAGCTTCTCGCCGTGCCCGTGCGCGAGGCGCTCGCCGCGCTCGATCCGTCGCTCGCCGACCGCATCCGCGTGGCGCCCATCGACCCGGCGCTCGCCGACACCGCCGCGTTCTGCGCCGCCTACGACATGGCCCTCGCGGCCTCGGCCAACTGCCTGGTCGTCGCCGGACGTCGCGGCGAGACCACGACCTCCGCCGCCTGCGTGGTCCTGGCCACGACGCGCGCCGACGTCAACGGCGTCGTGCGCAAGCTCCTCGACGCCCGGCGCGCGAGCTTCGCGGCGATGGACGACGCGGTCGCCGCGACGGGCATGGAGTACGGGGGCATCACCCCGCTCGGGCTGCCCGCGTCGTGGCGGATTCTGATGGATGTGCGCGTGGCCGAGCTGGAGGAGGCGATCATCGGCTCCGGATTGCGCGCCTCCAAGATCGCCCTGCCGGGCGCGGTGCTCGCGGCCCTGCCCGGTGTCGAGCTCATCGACGGGCTGGCCCGTGATCCGGAGCCGACCGGCTGAACCGGCCACCGGGGCCGAGACGGAACCTGAACGCCTCCCCGGAGCCGGGCACAGCCGACGATCTAGAATGGGGTCATCCCCCGTTCTCTCTTCGGATGACGCCGCCCGTTCTCTCTTTGGATCCGTCGTGACCTCTGCCACACCCGCCCGCGCCTTCGAGCTGCGCCATGTCCAGCTCGCCCGCGCGATGTTCGCGGCGATCGCGGCGGTCATGATCACCTTCTCGCCCGACCACTCCGCGGGCATCGGCCTGTCGGTGTTCAGCGGCTTCGCCATCGCGACGGGCCTCATCTTCGGCCTCGCCGCCTGGCTCGTCCTCCGCGCCGGGCAGCGGTGGGTCGGCGTCACGATGGGCATCGTCTCCCTGCTCGCCGGAATGGTCGGCGGCATCACCACCGCTCGCTCCACCACGCTCTTCTTCGTCGTGGTGATCGTGTGGGCGCTGGCGACCGGTCTCACCGAGACGGTCGCGGGTGCACGCGCCCTCCGCGCCGCGGCGCCGGGCGTCTCGGCCGAGCGCGCGGCCGCCCGCGACGCGCTCACCGTGGGGGTCATCACGCTCGTCTTCGGAGCGGCCCTGCTGTTCGTGCCCACGCAGTACGCGCTGCAGTACTACATCGCCGAGGCGGACCGGAGCTTCACGCTCACCGGCATCACCATCGGCGTCGGCGTGCTCGGCGGCTACGCGGCCATCGTCGCGGTGTACCTGGCGATCGCCGGGTTCTCCCCGCGGCGCGACGCCGACGCCGTCACCACAGACGGATCGTCCGCGGTCGCGCAGGCCGCAGCATCCACCTCGACGAGTCGTGCGTCCGCCGACCTCCGGACGACCGAAGAGGCGCCGGGAGGCACCGCATGACCGACAAGCCCACCCGCCGCGATCTCATGAAGCCCGTGCAGCTGCTCGGGCTCGCCTTCGGGGCCGCCCTCTTCGCCGGGATCGTCACGCTCATCTCGATGGGGTTCTTCCAGCAGCGGCAGGACGGGCAATCCGGGCATGCCCTGCTGGTGGGGCTCATCGTCGCGGGCATCACCTTCATCGTCGTGCTGGTGGGACTCGCGCTGATGCTCCTGGTCGTCGATCCGGCGCAGGTGACCAAGCAGGTCGACCGCCCGGTGCTGTACGACAGCGACCGTCATGCGCAGGATGACACGACTCCGGATGCCTCGGCCTCCGGTGAGGGCCCCGCGCCGCGTCGCTGAACCCGAAGCATCCGACTCTGCGTCACCTCGCGTTCATCCGGGCGTGATTGAACGGAGTCGATGGCTTCGTTCCGCTCGTCCCGCCTCCCCGTCGCGCTGCTGCTGAGCGCCGGCGTCGTTGCGGGCACCGCCGCCGCCGCCCGCGTCGTGCTCGCCCGCCAGGCGGCGCACGCGCGTCGGCTCATCGGCAAGCCGCTGGGGGAGGATGCGCCGAGCGCCGACCGTGTCTACAAGCGCAAGCGCGGCGATGCCGTCCGGCTGGTGCTGCTCGGCGACTCCATCGCCGCCGGACTCGGTGCGGTGCAGCCGTCCGAGACGCTCGGCGCGCGGCTGGCGAAGGGCATCAGCCGGGCGACCGGACGCGCGGTCGAGCTGCGCACGGTCGCCGTCGTCGGCGCAGAGTCCTCCATGCTCGCGGAGCAGCTCACCCGTCTGCCCGCGGCGGACGTCGGCGACGTCGCGGTGATCGTGGTCGGCGGCAACGACGTGACGCACCGCGTGCCGGTCGAGGTCTCCGTGCGTCACCTCGGCGACGCCGTCCGCGAGCTGCAGCGGCGAGGGGCCGTCGTGGTGGTGGGAACGTGTCCTGACCTCGGCGCCCTGCGCCCGGTGCCGCAGCCGCTGCGCGCGCTCGGGGGCCGGGCGTCGCGTCAGCTTGCCGCCGCTCAGCGCACCGCCGCGGTCGCGCTCGGGGCGTACGCGGTCGACCTGGCCGCGGTGGTCGGGCCGTTCTTCATCACCAACCCCGACGAGATGTTCAGTCTCGACCGGTTCCACCCGTCGGCGCTCGGCTACCGACGCACCGCGACGGCGATCGTGCCGTCCGTGCTGCGCGCGCTGGGCGTGCACGACCGCGCCGCATTCGGCCACCACGCGCCGCAGAGCTGACGTGCGCAGCCGGCAGCGTCAGCTTTCGTCGTGGCGCAGGTCGACCAGCTGCGAGGCGAGACCGGTGTAGGTACGCGGGGTGAGGGCGAGCAGACGCTCGCGTGCAGCATCCCCGATGTCGAGGCCCTTCACGAAGGCGGCCATGTCGTCCGCACCCACCCGGCGGCCCCGCGTGAGGTCCTTCAGCAGCGCGTAGGGGTCGCTGATCTGCGAGCGGCCGGCGGCGATCTCGGCGCGCACGACCGTCTGGATCGCCTCGGCGAGCACCTCCTGGTTCGCCTCCAGGTCGGCGTCGAGCACCGGCTGCGCCAGCGAGATCTCGCCGAGACCGCGCTGGAGGTTGTCGAGTGCCAGCAGCGAGTGCCCGAGGGCGACGCCGATGTTGCGCTGCGTGGTCGAGTCGGTGAGGTCGCGCTGCAGGCGGCTGGTGACGAGCGTGCCGGCCAGGGTCGCCAGCAGGCCGCCCGAGATCTCGAGGTTCGCCTCGGCGTTCTCGAATCGGATCGGGTTGATCTTGTGGGGCATCGTCGACGAGCCGGTGGCCCCGGCCACGGGGATCTGCGTGAAGTACGCGAGCGAGATGTAGGTCCAGATGTCCGTCGCGAGGTTGTGCAGGATGCCGCCGGCGTGCCGGATGCGGTCGTACAGCTCGACCTGCCAGTCGTGCGACTCGATCTGCGTCGTCAGCGGGTTGAAGCCGATGCCGAGGCCCTCGATGAACGCGCGGCTCAGCTCGGGCCAGTCGACGTCGGGCTCGGCGGCGACGTGCGCGGACCAGGTGCCGGTGGCGCCGGAGAACTTCGCGAGGAAGTCGGTGCCGCGCACCTGCGCCGCGACGCGCTCGAGCCGCCACGCGAACACCGCGAGCTCCTTGCCCATCGTGGTCGGAGTGGCCGGCTGGCCGTGCGTGCGGGCGAGCATCGGCGCATCGCGGTGCTGCTCGGCGAGCTCGCGGAGGGTCGCGATGACCTGCTCGAGCCGGGGCAGCCAGACCTCCAGCACCGCACGGCGGACGGTCAGGGCGTAGGAGGCGGAGTTGACGTCCTCGCTCGTGCAGGCGAAGTGCGTGAGCTCGGCGATCCCGTCGAGTCCGAGCTCGGTGAGGCGGTCGCGCACGAGGTATTCGACGGCCTTCACGTCGTGCCGGGTGACGGCCTCCTTGTCGGCCAGCCAGTCGATCTCGGCCTGACCGAAGTCGAGGTACAGGGCGCGCAGCCGCGCCTTGCCCTCCTCCGACAGCGGCGAGGTGCCGAAGAGGGCGCGGTCGGTCAGGACGATGAGCCACTCGACCTCGACCTCGACACGGGCGCGGTTCAGCCCGGCCTCCGACAGGTGGTCCGTCAGGCCGGCGACCTGTGCGCGGTAGCGCCCGTCGAGGGGGCTGAGGGGCTGAGGGGGGAGAGCGGGCACGGATCTGCCGTCCTGTCACTGCGGGGTGGTGGAAGGCCCTGTCGGAGCCGACGGGCGGATCGCCGGCTCGAGCTGATGGAACAGCGACCTGCCTGCGGCCTCGATCATACCGAGGACCTCATCGAACATTCCGGGCCCGGCATAGTACGGATCGGGCACGTCGAGCGTGCCCGCGCTGCGGTCGAACGACAGTAGGAGGGCGATCTTGCCGGTGTCGGCCTCCGAGCGCGCCCAGCCGTGCAGGATCCGCTCGTGGCTGCGATCGAGGGCCACGACGAGGTCGTTGCGCACGAAGTCGTCGTGCGAGAACTGACGGCCGCGGTGTCGGCGGCCGTCGTACCCGCGCCGCTGCAGCGCGGCGAGGGTGCGGTGGTCGGCAGGCTCGCCGACATGGAAGTCCGCCGTGCCGGCGCTGGAGGAGCCGACCCGATCCCCCAGACCCGCCTCGCGGGCCAGCTGCCGGAACACGATGTCGGCCATCGGCGACCGGCAGATGTTGCCGGTGCAGACGAAGACGACGCGGAACGGCTCCTGGGCGCTCGCGGTCACCCTGCCATCATGGCGTGCCCGTGCGCTCCTGCACAGGATGGGGATCCCGCTAGATTCCCCCGAATGCGGGGGAGGGGACACGGATGCTGCGCCCCGGCCGGCCACGATCGGATCATGCCGCTCGACCCGCCCTGCACCGCGGATGACGCCGCCGACCTCGCCCTGGCGCGGTCGCGGCTGGAGGAGGTGGTAGCGCGGCTCGCCGATGCGGCCGCGAGCGCGACGCGGCTCTGCGAGCTGACCGCGTGGAGCACCCCGGCGCAGCGGCGGTTCCGCGACGCCGTCAGTGCGTGGCGCAGCGACGTCGGGAGCGTCGAGGCGATCGCCGCAGCCGTGGGCGACGACCTCTGGTGGGCGCAGCTGCGTCGCGTGGTGGGTGGCGTGTGCTGAGCGTGCAGCGCGCGTCGCGATGCCGGTGCGTGCGGGGTGGGCCGCGTGTGATGGGCGGGTGCCGCGCCACCGACGCGTGGCGCATGGCGGGCGGCGGGTTCCGTGGGTGACGGCGACCTCGACATCCGCGGCGGCGGGGCGGTGTCGGTCGACAGCGAGACGCTGCGCGTGGCGGCGGACGGGTTCGGCGTGCTCGGCCGCGAGCTCGACGACATCGCCGCCGTGGCCGGCTCGGCCGGAGCGCTCGTGGGGCGGCTTCCCCGCGAGGAGTGGCACCTGAGCGCCCGCATCGCCGACCTCGTCGTGCGCATCCACGCCGAGCGCACGCGGGCCGAGGGGTTCGACGCCGAGCTCCGCCATGCTGCGGCCGTGTACGACCTCGTGGAGCTGCAGGCGCAGCGCGCCCTGGCCGCCGCGGGCGGCGACGAGGTCGCCGCGGCCCGATGGGACGCCGCCATCGCCGCGCTCGAGCGCCGGCACCCTGGCGCCCTCCTGTCGGCACGGGCGGCGGTGATGGCCGCCGAGGCGGGGTGGCCGCTCGACCTCGCGAAGCAGTCGGCCACCGGAACCTGGTGGCTGCCGTTCGGGGGTGCGCTCCTCTCGGGCGCGGGCGCCTACAGCGCCTGGCAGACGGTCCGGCGCATCGGCGGAGGGACGATCCCGTCCGGCGAGCGCCTGACGGCCATGCCGGCCGCGGTGCAGGTGCGACCCCTCGCCCCGACGCGCCGCACGAGCGCGCCGGCCACGCTGGCGCAGGCTGCGGAGCGCATCCCCGGCGGAGGGGAGTCACGCATCCGGGTCGAGAAGTACACGATGCCCGACGGCTCGCGGCAGTTCGCCCTCTACGTCGCGGGCACGCAGGCGCCGGCCGGGTTCGGCGGCGACGACCCCTTCGACGAGCTGTCCAACGTCCAGCTCTACGCCGGGGTCTCCTCCGCCTCCTACCAGGCGACGCTCGAGGCGCTGCGGCAGGCCGGGGCGCAGCCCGGGGACGTGCTGCACGACTTCGGGCACTCGCAGGGAGCGATGATCACCGCGCACGTCGCGCTCGAGGCCGGGTACGACGCCCGCACGCACGTGACGTTCGGCTCGCCGGTCGAGGCCGACGTGGGCGGCGGCACGCTCAGCGTCGCGGTGGCGCACACCGACGACCCGGTCGCGGCTCTGCAGGGCGGAGGCCACCGCGAGGCGGTCGGCGCGCCCGGGAGCTTCGTCGCCCGGCGCGAGGCGGATCCAGCCGGCGGAGTCCGCGATCTGGGGCTCCCCGCCCACGGCATGGACGGCTACGTGCAGACCGCCGGCATGCTCGACCGCTCGGGCGATCCCCGCATGGACGGCGTCCGTGCGGTCTTCGACGAGCTCGGCACCGCGACGAGCGTGCAGGTGACGGAGTACTCCGCCGCGCGCGTGCTGCCCGTGCCGGCCGCGCCGCACCCGCAGCCCGGGCCTGCGCCGCTCAGTCCCGCTTCTTCTCCGGGCGCAGGATGAGGCCGAACACCCAGTTGATCAGCGAGATGATGATCGCCGCGACCACGCCCCACCAGAAGTCCTCGACCCGCAGGCCCCAGCTCCAGAACGAGGTGATCCACGCCGTCAGCCAGAGGAGGAACGCGTTGATGACCAGCCCGATGAGGCCGAGCGTCAGGACGTACAGCGGGAACGCCAGCACCTTGATGACCGTGCCGATGATCGAGTTGACGAGGGCGAAGATCACCGCCACCAGCAGCAGCGTCAGCACGAGCTGCAGCGTGTCTCCGGGCGGGAAGGCGATGACCCGCACCTGCAGCGCGGGGATCAGGGTGACGACCCAGATCGCGAAGGCGTTGATGACGACGCGGATGAGGAAGCGCATGGCCACATGATCCCACGGGCCGCCGCGGCGCACACCGTGCCCTCTCGTCTCCGGCGCACCCGCGCTCCTAGACTCGGACGGGTGACAGACGAACAGGGCCCCCGCCCCGCCCCCGTCCGCATCCGCCCCGAGATCGCGGCGCTGCCGCCCTATCGCCAGGGCAAGCAGGCCGGCGCCGACGCGTTCAAGCTCTCCAGCAACGAGAACCCGTTCGATCCGCTTCCCGGGGTCGTCGAGGCGCTGCGGGCCACGGTCGCGGTCAACCGATACCCGGATGCCACGGCCTCCCGTCTGCGCCACCGTCTCGCCACGCGATTCGGCGTCGACCCCGACGGCGTGCACATCGGCGCCGGCAGCGTGTCGATCCTGGCGCAGCTCATGCTCGCCGTCTCCGGTCCCGGCGACGAGATCGTCTACGCGTGGAGATCGTTCGAGGCCTACCCCGGACTCGTCCTCATCGCGGGCGCCACCCCCGTCGAGGTGCCGCTCACCGAGGACGCGCGCCACGACCTGCCGGCGATGGCCGCGGCCGTGACCGACCGCACGCGCGCGGTCATCGTGTGCAGCCCGAACAACCCGACCGGCACCGCGGTGACGCACGACGAGTTCGAGCAGTTCGTGGCATCCGTCCCGAAGGACGTCCTGATCATCCTCGACGAGGCCTACGCGGAGTTCGTCACCGCGCCGGGCTCCGTCGACGGCATGAGGGTGCTCGGCGTCTCGCGCCACCCGAACGTCGTCGCCCTCCGCACGTTCTCGAAGGCGTTCGGGCTCGCCGGACTCCGGGTCGGCTACGCCATCGGCGACTCCCGCATCCTCGACGCCGCGCGCAGCACGAGCATCCCGCTGTCGGTCACCGCGCAGGCCGAGGAGGCGGCGCTGGCGAGCCTTGCCGCCGAGTCCGAACTGCTGGAGCGGGTGCGCCACATCTCCGCCCGGCGCGACGCGCTCGCCGCAGGGCTCCGCCAGGCCGGCTGGCGCGTCCCCGACGCGCAGGGCAACTTCGTCTGGCTGCCGACCGGCGCCGACACCCTGGCCGCCGCCGCGGCCTTCGAAGAGGAGGGCCTCATCGTCCGACCCTTCGCGGGCGAGGGCATGCGCATCTCGGTAGGCGAGGAGGAGTCTGTCGAGAAGGTCCTACGGATCGCGGCATCCGTTGTCCAGACCCTCCCAGAAGCCCACGCGGGTCGGGCGTTAGCGTAGGACCGTGACTCCGTCCGAAGATCCCGCGCTCGTGCGCGTGCTGGCGGCCGACGGGTCGCTGGCCCACACGGCCGCCGCCGAGCCGTACCTCCCGATCATCGAGGCGCTCAGCGACGCCGACCTCGAGCGCTTCTACCGCGACATGGCCGTCATCCGCGCCTTCGACCAGCAGGCGACGAACCTCCAGCGGCAGGGGCAGCTGGCCCTCTGGCCGCCGAGCTTCGGCCAGGAGGCCGCGCAGGTCGGATCGGCCCGCGCCGCCCGCCCGCAGGACCACCTCTTCCCCTCCTACCGCGAGCACGTCGTCGCGCGCATCCGCGGGGTCGACATGCTCGACATCATCCGCGTCATGCGCGGCCTGACCCACGGCGGGTGGAACCCCTTCGACCCGAAGAACGGCAACACGCACCTCTACACGCTGGTGCTCGGCGCACAGACGCTGCACGCCACGGGCCTCGCCATGAGCATGGCGTTCGACGGCCGATGCGGCACGGGCGACCCCGAGCGCGACGAAGCCGTCATCGTCTACTACGGCGACGGCGCCTCGAGCCAGGGCGACGTGCACGAGGCGATGGTGTTCGCCGCGAGCTACCGCACGCCCGAGGTGTTCTTCCTGCAGAACAACCAGTGGGCCATCTCGGTGCCCGTCTCGACGCAGTCGCGCACACCGCTCTACCGCCGCGGCGAGGGGATCGGCATCCCGAGCATCCAGGTCGACGGCAACGACGTGCTCGCCAGCTACGCCGTCTCGCGCGTCGCCCTCGACGAGGCGCGCGCCGGCGAGGGCCCGCGCGCGATCGAGGCGATGACCTACCGGATGGGTGCTCACACCACGAGCGACGACCCGACGAAGTACCGCACCGCCGAGGAGGAGCAGTCCTGGGCGCTGCGGGATCCGATCGAGCGGATGCGCCTCTTCCTGCGCGGACGCGGCGCCTCCGACGCGTTCTTCGCCGACGTCGAGGCCGAGGGCCGGGCGCTCGCCGACGACGTCCGCGTGCGCACCGTCGCCCTCGAGACCCTGCAGACGGCCCAGATCTTCGACAACGTCTACGCCTCCCCGCATCCGCTCGTCGACGAGGAGCGCGCGTGGCTGGCCCGGTACGAGGCATCCTTCGAGGAGGGCGCATCATGACGCTCGAGACGACCGACATGACGGATGCCGCGGCCCCCGCTCCCATCACGCTGCCGATCAGCCGCGCGCTGAACGCCGGCATGCGCCGCGCGATGGAGGAGTCCGACCGCGTGCTCCTCATGGGCGAGGACATCGGCCGCCTCGGCGGCGTGTTCCGCGTCACCGAGGGTCTGCAGGCCGACTTCGGCGAGAGACGGGTGATCGACACGCCCCTCGCGGAGTCCGCGATCGTGGGCACCGCGATCGGCCTCGCCATGGGCGGCTTCCGCCCCGTCTGCGAGATCCAGTTCGACGGCTTCGTGTTCCCCGCCTTCGACCAGATCACCGCGCAGCTCGCCAAGCTGACGTACCGCCACGAAGGTGCGCTCCAGCTGCCCGTCGTGATCCGCATCCCGTACGGCGGGCACATCGGCGCGGTGGAGCATCACCAGGAGAGCCCGGAGACGTACTTCACCCACACCCCCGGACTGCGCGTGGTGAGCCCGTCGACCGCGAACGACGCGTACTGGATGATGCAGCAGGCCATCGCCTCGCCCGATCCGGTCATCTTCCTCGAGCCCAAGAGCCGCTACTGGGTCAAGGGAGAAGTGGATGTCGCGGCCCCCGCGCTCCCGCTGCACGCGAGTCGCATCGTCCGCCGCGGCACCGACGTCACCCTCGTCGCGCACGGCGCGATGGTCGCCACCGCTCTCCAGGCCGCGGCGCTCGCGGAATCGGAGGGCACGAGCGTCGAGGTCATCGATCTGCGGTCGCTGTCGCCGGTGGACTACGGGCCCATCCTCGACTCGGTCCGCCGCACCGGTCGTATGGTCTACGCGCAGGAGGCCCCCGGATTCGTGTCGCTCGGAAGCGAGATCAGCGCCACCGTCATGGAGCGGGCGTTCTACTCGCTCGAGGCGCCGGTGCTGCGCGTGTCCGGCTTCAACACCCCGTTCCCGCCCGCGAAGCTCGAAGGCGTCTACCTGCCCGACGCCGACCGCATCCTCGAAGCCGTCGACCGCGCGCTGGCCTACTGATCCGCCCCGCCAGCCCATGACCGCCCCCACCCCCGCGACCCCCACCCCCGCGGCCCGCACCCCCGCGACCCCCACCCCCGCGAAACTGCACCTGAGCGGCGAGACTGTGGGTAAGCCCCTCAGTCTCGTCCGCCTGTTGCAGTCTCGCGGTCGGGGGTCAGCTCGAAAGGACATCGGATGAGCACCCAGACGTTCCGCCTGCCGGATGTCGGCGAGGGCCTGACCGAGGCCGAGATCGTGACGTGGCGCGTCGCGCCCGGTGACACCGTCGCCGTCAACGACGTCGTCGTCGAGATCGAGACGGCGAAGTCGCTCGTCGAGCTGCCGTCCCCGTTCGAAGGCGTCGTCGGCGAGCTGCTGGCGTCGGAGGGCGACACCGTCGAGGTCGGCTCGCCAATCATCACGATCGCAGCCGAGGGGGCGTCGCCGGCTGTCGCGCCGGAGGCCGCGGAGCCCGCCGCCGACGCGAGCGGCTCGGTGCTCGTCGGCTACGGCAGCACGGGCACCGTGAATTCGCGCAGGCGGAAGCCGGCGGAGCGGCCGGCTGCAGCATCCGGTGGTGTCATCGCGAAGCCGCCGATCCGCAAGCTGGCGCGTGATCTCGGCGTGGACCTCGGGACGGTCGTGCCCAGCGGCGCCGCCGGCGAGGTCACGCGCGACGACGTCGTGAAGCAGGCGTCGCAGGCGTCGGTGTTCCGCAACATCGAGACGCCGGAGTGGAATGCCGTGCGCGAGGAGACGATCCCCGTCGCCCGCCCCGCCGCCCCGCCGGCGGATGATCGCGAGGAGTCGATCCCGGTCCGCGGCGTGCGCAAGGCCACGGCCTCGGCGATGACCTCGAGCGCCTACACGGCCCCGCACGTCTCGGTGTGGGTCGACGTCGACGCGTCGCGCACGATGGAGCTCGTCAAGCGGCTCAAGGCCTCGCCCGACTTCGCCGACACCAAGGTCTCGCCGCTGCTGATCATGGCGCGGGCGGTCATCTGGGCGGTGCGGCGGACGCCGATGGTGAACGCGGCGTGGATCGAGACCGGCGAGGGCGCGCAGATCCGCGTGCGCCATTACGTGAACCTGGGCATCGCCGCCGCGACGCCCCGCGGCCTCCTCGTGCCGAACATCAAGGACGCGCAGGAGCTGAACACCCGCGACCTCGCCCGCGCCCTCGAGAAGCTCACGCTGACGGCGCGCGAGGGCAAGACGACCCCCGCCGATCAGCAGGGCGGCACGATCACGATCACGAACATCGGCGTCTTCGGCGTCGATGCCGGAACCCCGATCATCAACCCGGGCGAGGTCGGCATCATCGCGCTGGGCGCGATCCGCCAGAAGCCGTGGGTCGTCGACGGCGAAGTGCGCCCCCGCTGGGTCACGACGGTCTCGGGCTCGTTCGACCACCGCGTCGTGGACGGCGACGGCGTCTCGCGCTTCGTCGCGGACGTCGCCTCGATCCTGGAGGAGCCGGCGCTGCTGCTCGACTGAGCAGGCCGGCGGGCGCACGTATCGGCCCGCCTCGGTCGGTGGCGCGGGCGGGGCGGTTGTCGTCCGCGGGTAGCATCGCCCGCATGGCTTTCCGCGGACTCCACCCCGACGCGCCGGCGTTCTTCCACGAGCTCGAGGCGCACAACACCAAGGAGTGGTGGGCGGCGAATCACGACCGCTACGTCGAGCACGTGCGCGGCCCGTTCGAGGAGCTCGCGGCCGAGCTCGAGCCCGAGTTCGGCGACGTGAAGATCTTCCGTCCGAACCGCGACGTCCGCTTCAGCAAGGACAAGTCGCCTTACAAGACGCACATCGGCATGGTCTCGCTGGCCCCGGTCGCCCACTACCTGCAGCTCAGCGCCGGCGGGCTCCTCCTCGGCGGAGGCGTCTACGACGTGCCGCCCGCGGGCCTGGCCCGATTCCGCGAGATCGTCGACCATCCGCGTCTGTCGCGCGAGCTCGACGAGGTGCTGGCGCAGATGGATGCCGCGAACCTCACGCCAATGACGGCCGACGCCGTCCGCACCGCGCCGCGCGGCTACCCGATCGACCACCCCCGCATCGACCTGCTGCGCCTCCGGCGCCTCGCCGTCGGGGCCGAGGAGGAGCTCGCCGACTGGATGTGGGGCATCGACGCCCTCGACATCATCAGCGACACGTGGCGCTCCGTCTCGATCTGGTGCACCTGGGTCGCCGAGAACCTGGGCGACCTGATCATCCATCCGGAGTCCGCCCACGGTCGTTGACCGTGCGTGACCCGGATGCCGCGGCATCCGCTCCTGTCGATGCTCGAACTCGCGCGGGCCCGGGCGAAGACCACCATCGCGTGGCCAACTTGAGAACGATTATCAGTAGCGGTTAGAGTGGGCGCATGTTCACCCGACGTGCTCTCGCCACCGCGGCCTTGGGGGCCGCATCCGTCCTCGCTCTCGCCGGCTGCGCAGGGGCCGCGGGGTCAGCCTCCACGGGAGGCTCCGACGTCGTGCGGATCGTCGCTTCGACCAACGTCTACGGGCAGATCGCCCAGGAGATCGGCGGAGACGCCGTCGAGGTCACGTCGCTCGTCACGTCCGGCGCCCAGGACCCCCACTCCTACGAGGCCACCGCCCAGGACCAGCTCGCCCTGTCGCGTGCCGACCTCGTCATCGAGAACGGCGCCGGCTACGACGCCTTCGTCGAGGCGCTGCTCGAGGCGGCCGGCACCTCCGTTCCGACGATCACCGCGGTCGAGTACTCCCACTCCTTCCCCGGCAACGAGGGCCACGATGACGACGCGACGGCCACTCCCACCCCCGACACCAGCGGCGAAGCCGAAGCCGAAGCCGACGGCCACGACCACGCCGAGGGCGACGGACATGACCACATCGAGGGCTTCAACGAGCACGTCTGGTACGACCCGCACACCGTGGAGCACGTCGCCGAGGCGATCGCCGACGAGCTCTCGACCATCGCGCCGGAGCACGCCGACGACTTCGCGGCCAACGCCGCCGCCTTCGTGGACGGCATCGCGGGGCTCGAGTCGTCGCTGGCCGACATCGCCGCGAAGGATGCCGGAGCAGGCGTCTTCGTCACCGAACCCGTTCCGGTCTATCTGATGGATGCCGCCGAGCTGACCGATGTCACGCCGCCCGAGTTCAGCGAGTCGGTGGAGGAGGGGCAGGACGTGCCCCCGTCCACCCTGCTGGAGTCGCTCGACCTCATCGACGGCGGCACGGTGCGCGTGCTGATCGCCAACGCGCAGACCGGCGGTGGCGAGACGACGCAGGTCATCGATGCCGCGAAGGCCAAGGACATCCCCGTGCTCGAGTTCACCGAGACGCTCCCGGAGGGGGACACTTATCTGCAGTGGATGCAGAAGAACATCGAGGATCTGGCCGGAGCGCTCGGCGAGTGACGCCCGACCTCGATTCACCGACGTCGCCGCTCCGCATCTCCGGGGCGGCGCTTCGGCGTGGCGGCCGGGAGCTCTGGGCCGACCTCGACCTCGTCGTGCATCCCGGCGAGCTCATCGCCGTGCTCGGTCCCAGCGGATCGGGCAAGACCACCCTGCTGCGCGCCATCCTCGGCCTCGAACGCCTCAGCGCGGGCTCGATCGAGGCGCTCGGTCAGCCCGTCAGGGCCGCCGGCAACCGGCGCATCGGCTACATCCCGCAGCAGCGCCCGCTGCCGCGGGACACCTCGCTGCGCGCGCGCGACCTCGTCGGACTCGGGGTCGACGGGCACCGCTTCGGATTCCCGTTCCCGCGTCGCGGCGACCGCGCGCGCATCGACCGGCTGCTCGAGGCGGTCGGCGCGACGGACTTCGCCGACCGGCCCGTCGGGCTGCTGTCGGGCGGCGAGCAGCAGCGGCTCCGCACGGGTCAGGCGCTCGCCGACGACCCGCGACTGCTGCTGTGCGACGAACCGCTGACGAGCCTCGACCTGGCCAACCAGCAGGCCGTGGTCGCGCTCATCGACCGCCACCGCCGCGAGACCGGCGCCGGGGTGCTGCTCGTCACGCACGACATCAACCCGGTGCTCGACAAAGTCGACCGCATCCTCTATCTCGCCAACGGCCGATTCACACTCGGCACCCCCGAGGAGGTGCTCGACTCGGCGGTGCTCAGCGACCTCTACGGCGCGCCCGTCTTCGTGCTGCGTGCGGGCGACCGGCTGGTGGTCGTCGGCGCACCGGATGCCGAGGCGTCCCATCACCACCATCACGACGAGGAGCACCCGGCGTGAACTGGGATGACGTCTACGCCGCGATGTTCGGCGGGCTGCCCGACTACGGCGACATCCTCGCGCTAGTCGCGAACTCCGTCGTCGCGGGCGCCGTGCTCGGGCTCGTCGGGGGACTGATCGGCGTCTTCGTGCTGCAGCGCGACATGGCCTTCGCCGTGCACGGCATCAGCGAGCTGTCCTTCGCCGGCGCGGCCGCCGCCCTCCTCCTGGGGGCGGATGTCGTCACCGGCTCCATCGTCGGATCGGTGCTGGCCGCCGCGCTCATCGGCTGGCTCGGCGCCCGCGCACGGGACCGCAACTCGATCATCGGCGTGCTCATGCCCTTCGGGCTGGGGCTCGGCATCCTGTTCCTCTCGCTCTACCCCGGACGCAGCGCCAACCGCTTCAGCCTGCTGACCGGCCAGATCGTCTCCGTGCAGTCCAGCCAGCTGAACTGGCTCATCGCGATCAGCGCGTTCGTGCTGATCGGCATCCTGGTGATCTGGCGCCCGCTGCGCTTCGACTCGCTCGACCCGCAGTCGGCCGCGGCCCGCGGTGTGCCCACCACCCTGGTCTCGCTCGCGTTCATGCTGCTGCTGGGACTCATCGTGGCGGTGAGCGTCCACATCATCGGCGCGCTGCTCGTGATGGCGCTCGTGGTGACGCCGGCCGCTGCGGCGATGCGGATCGCCTCCGGCCCGCTGTCGGTGCCGCTGCTCGCGACGGTCTTCGGATTCGTCTCCGCCGTCGGCGGGATCCTGCTGGCGATCATGGGCACGCTGCCGGTGAGCCCGTACATCACCACGATCTCGTTCGGCATCTACCTGGTGTGCCGGCTGGCCGGACGCAGCCGCTCGCGGGTCAGCCGCGACGCCTGACCGCACACCCGCGTCTCGGTCGGGCGACCCGGCCCGTTCACAGACCCCGTCGCTAGGATTCTCCGCATGGTTCAGCGCAACACGTGGCAGCGCGAGCGGGTGCGCGAGGCGCTGGCCGACTCGCGCGGCTTCGTCAGCGCGCAGTCGCTCCACGCCGCCCTGCGCGAGGACAACACCGGCATCGGCCTGGCCACGGTCTACCGCACCCTCGCGGGACTCGCCGCCCAGGGCGAGGCCGACTCGCTGCAGAGCCCCGACGGCGAGAGTCTCTACCGCGCCTGCGCCAGTCCCGGCCATCACCACCACCTCATCTGCCGCTCGTGCGGGCTGACGGTCGAGATCGCCGCCACCGACGTCGAGCAGTGGGCCCACCGCACCGCCGCGACGCACGGCTTCACCGAGGCTGAGCACGTGGTCGACATCTTCGGTCTGTGCAGCGCGTGCACGCAGGCCCGGGTCGGCGAGCGTGACGCGGGTTAGTCCGCCGGCGACCCGCCCCGCGCGCACGCGATCCGGCGCGCCGCTGGTGGCGCTCGCCATCGGCGCGGCGGTGGTCGTCGCGCTCTTCGTGATCGACGCCGTCGCCCCGCAGCTGTTCGCCGCGTCGCTGCCCACACGCGCGCAGGACGGCCTCACCCTCGCCATCAGCGTGCTCATCGAGTCGCTGCCGTTCGTCGCGCTCGGCGTCGTGCTGTCGATCATCGTCCAGGTGTGGGTGCCGCCGGGGGCGATCGAGAGATGGATGCCGCGGCGCGCGTGGGCGCGACGTGCGGTGCTGTCGCTCCTGGGCATGATCGTGCCGGTCTGCGAGTGCGGCAACGTCCCGTTCGCGCGCGGGCTGCTCATCCGCGGCTTCACGGTGCCCGAGACGCTGACCTTCCTCGTAGCGGCGCCGATCGTGAACCCGATCGTGATCATCACGACGCACCAGGCTTTCGGCTTCTCCGACGGCATCCTCATCGCGCGCCTCGTCGGCGGCTACCTGATCGCGAACCTCATCGGCTGGCTGTACAGCCGGCATCCCGATCCCGACGGCCTGCTCACCGAGCGCTTCATCGAGACGTGCGAGATCGCCGCCGAAGAGGAGGGCGGACGAGGGCGCCGGAGCATCGCGCAGTTCGTCGTCGAGCTGCGGGCGGTCATGCCGGCGCTCATCATCGGCTCCGCGCTCGCGGGTGCGGTGCAGGTCATCGTGCCGCGGAACGCGCTGCTCGCGATCGGCTCGAACCCGACGCTGTCGATCGTCGCGATGATGATCCTCGCGATGGTGGTGGCGATCTGCTCGAACGTCGACTCGTTCTTCGCCCTGTCGTTCGCCTCGACCTTCACTCCGGGCTCGATCGTGGCGTTCCTGCTGGTCGGTCCGCTCGTCGACGTGAAGATGCTGGCGCTCATGCGCACCACCTTCACGACGCGCACGCTCTCAGGGCTCGTCGTCATCGTCGTGCTCGCGGCCTTCGCCATCGGATCGGCGGTGAATCTCCTTGCGTGAGTACGGTTTCGCGGGCACGCGCTGGCTGGGCGTGGGGCTCGCCGCCATCCTCTCGGTCGTCACCCTGGGCCTCGCCGTCACCGGACGGCTGGGGCTGTACATCAACCCCGAGTCCAGCTGGTTCGCCATCGGGATGGCCGTGCTGGTGCTGATCGGCACGGTGGTCAGCTTCGTGCTGCCGCTCGGCGCCGAGGCGGACCACGGTCACGACCACGGCTCGACCGTCTCCCGCGCGACCCGCGCCGGCGCGCACGCCCCCACACACGCCGATCACGCCGCGCACGACCATGACCACGCCGCGCACGACCATGACCACGCCGCGCACGACCACGACGCGCGCGACCGCACCCGCACCGACGACCACGCCGGCCACAGCCACACCGTCGGTCCGCTCGGCACCGTCGCGACGGTCGTCGGCGGCGTGCTCGCCTCGACGGTGGCCGTCTCGATCCTCGTCCTGCCGCCGGCATCCCTCTCGGCGGAGCTGGCGATCTCCCGCGACGTCGGGGCGCCCCCGCTCTTCGCCGGCCAGGACGTCGTCGCCCTCGCGTCCACCGGCGACACCGCGCAGTTCGGCATCGGCGACTGGGCGGCCGTCTTCGCCACGGCGACCAACCCCGACGCGTTCGACGGCGACGCGATCACGCTGACGGGCTTCGTCACGCCGGGCGCCTCCGACGGGTTCCAGCTGACGCGTCTCGTCATCACGCACTGCGTGATCGACGCCCAGCCCGCCAGCCTGCCGGTGGAGGCGACCGGCAGCATCCCCGACACCGGCGGCTGGGTCACGGTGACGGGCACCGTGCGCTCGAACTCCGACGGCGCCCTGCAGATCGACGCGCAGTCGGTGCAGGCGGTCGAGGAGCCCAAGGACCCGTATGAGTACTGACGGCTCCCGCCGTTCGCGACGCGACGCCGGCGCGCAACCGAGCGGCCGTCGCAGTCCCGGGCGGCGCAGCGACGACTCGTCGAGCCGGCGCTCGATGACCCGCCGACGCCGGGGTCGCGCGTTCCTCGGCGGCTTCGCGGTCGTCGTGGGCGCGCTGGCCCTCGTCGGCGTCGTCGGCGCGGCCGCCGGAACGGCGCAGGGCCCCCGGGCCACCGACGTGCAGGTCGACCCGGCGGCGGCGGTCGCGGCATCCGGGTCGCGGCTCATCGTCACCACCACCCAGTCCCTCGAGGAGGTCGATCCGTCGCAGGTGAGCGTGAGCCCGTCGACGCCGTTCACGATCGACACATCGGGGCGCAACGTCGGGATCCGCTTCACGCTGCCGCTCTTCGACGACACCGAGTACACCGTCACGATCGACCGCCTCGTGGGGGTGGGCGGCGGACCTCCGTCGACGGTGACCGAGACGTTCCGCACGCCGCCGATCGACCTCTACCTGCTGCGGCGCGGGGAGTCGGGCGACCAGATCTTCCGCACCGACGTCGGGGGCGACAGCGCGGTCCCTGTCTTCACCGACGACCACATCGAGGACTACCGTGCCACCTCCAGCCACCTCGTGGTCTCGGTGCGCACCCCCGAAGACCGCGCCGAGCTCATCGTCACCGACCTCGACGGGCAGAACGCGCGCACCCTCACGCTGCCCGGCAACGGATACGTCACCAACCTGCAGAGCGCCGACCGCGGTGAGCTCATCGGCTACACCTACTCCGACAAGGCCCTCAGCGCCGGGAGCGGTCGCGAGAGCGCGCTCTACACCGCGTCCCTCAAACCGGATGCCGCGCAGGACGACCCCACACCGGTCACCGTCTCGGGCGATGACCCCCGGGTGGCGGAGTGGCGGTTCGTGCCCGACACCGACAGCATCCTGCTGCTCACCTTCGACGGCCGGCTCAGCCTCACCTCGTCCAGCGGCGGCGACCCGGTCGCACTCGGCACCGCGCTCACCATCGACGGCATCGCGCGCGGCTCGTCCCACGCGGTCGTCGACCGCCCCGACGGACTGACCGAGGTCGACCTCACCGACGGCACCGAGTCGCCGCTCGTCGCACCCGACCAGGACCTCGGTCGCATCGCCTCGGTGACGCCGCTGCCGGGCGAGGGCGCGGGAACGCTCCGCACCTTCTCGCAGGTGGAGGACAACACCCGCGTGCTCGGCTCGACCATCGTCCACGTGACCCAGGACGGCACGGCCACCCCGCTGCTGGAGGTGCCCGCGACCGACGCCGTGATCGAGACGTGCGCGTCGCCGAGCGGACGCTACGCCGCCGTGCTCAGCGCGCCCGACGTCGTCGCCAACCGCTACGACACCTACCAGCTGCCGCTCCCGGCGAACCTCGAGACGCGCATCATCGACATCACCGCGACCGACCCCGACGACGCGGTCGTCTCGACGCTGACCGGCTTCGACGCGTCCTGGTGCCAGGTACCGCCGAAGTGAGCGTCGCGCAGACCCGCGCGGCCACGCGCGCCGAGCTGGCGGCCCTCCCGCTGGAGGTCGCGCCGCGGCTCCTCGGCGGCACCCTGCACACGGAGGTCGACGGCGAGGCCGTCAGCGTGCGGCTCACCGAGGTCGAGGCGTACCACGGGCAGGGCACCGGACCCACGGCCGACCCCGGCTCGCATGCGCGCATGGGTCCCACCGCCCGCAACGCCACGATGTGGGGCGAGCCCGGCCATCTCTACGTGTACCTGAGCCACGGCATCCACTCGTGCGTCAACGTGGTGTGCGGACCCGACGGCGTCGCCGGCGGAGTCCTCCTCCGCGCCGGAGAGGTCGTCGAGGGGACGGATGCTGCGGCTCGCCGCCGCCGGGCGGCCACGCGTTCCCGCGATCTCGCGCGCGGACCCGGACGCCTCGGGCAGGCGGTCGGGCTGCGGCATCCCGTCCACGACGGCATCGACGCGATCACGGGCGCTCCGCTCCATGGCGCAGTCGCGCGGCTGGAGCTGGCGGTCGCGCCGGTCGTCGGGTACGCGTCGGGGCCGCGTGTCGGAGTCGCGGGGGTGGCGGGCACGGCCGCGTTCCCGTGGCGGTTCTGGATCCAGGGCGACCCGACGGTATCGGCGTTCCGCTGGGGACGCGGCGCGGGACCGCTCGTGGGGGAGTGAGCGCACCGGTGCGGGCGGGCACAAGGCGACACGCCGTCGCGTGCTAGACTGACTCCTTGTCCGCGCGCACTCCTGCATGCGGTTCGCCCCCTCAACGCATCGGCCGGAAACGGCCGTCTGTCGCGCGGGGTGCAGACAAGGGATCTTGGGTGTCGCCGTCCGGCGTCACGGTACTTAAGGAGACAACACCATGGCAGCAGTGTGCCAGGTGACTGGAGCAGTTCCCGGCTTCGGTCACAGCATCTCGCACTCGCACCGCCGGACGAAGCGCCGCTTCGACCCGAACGTGCAGAAGAAGACCTACTTCGTCCCGTCGCTGGGGCGCAACATCAAGCTGAACGTGTCCGCCAAGGGCATCAAGGTGATCGATGCCCGCGGCATCGAGTCGGTCGTCCGTGACCTCAAGGCGAAGGGCGTGAAGCTGTAATGGCCAAGAAGGCTCAGGACGTCCGTCCGATCATCAAGCTGCGTTCGACCGCCGGCACGGGGTACACCTACGTGACGCGCAAGAACCGCCGCAACAACCCCGACCGCATCGTGCTGAAGAAGTACGACCCGGTCGTCCGCAAGCACGTCGAATTCCGAGAGGAGCGCTGATCACATGGCCAAGAAGAGCAAGATCGCGCGCAACGAGCAGCGCAAGGTGATCGTCGATCGCTACGCCGCGAAGCGCAGCGAGCTGAAGAAGGCGCTCGTGTCGCCGACCTCCTCCGACGAGGAGCGCGAGGCCGCCCGCCTCGGGCTGCAGAAGCTGCCCCGCAACGCCTCGCCCGTGCGCGTGCGTTCGCGCGACGTCATCGACGGACGCCCCCGCGGTGTCCTCACGAAGTTCGGCATCTCGCGTGTCCGCTTCCGCGACATGGCGCACCGTGGCGAGCTGCCCGGCGTGACCAAGTCCAGCTGGTAAGCACCCGCAGCATCCGGAAGGCCCGGCGATCCACGGATCGCCGGGCCTTCCGCCGTTCCGCCGCGGAATTCCGCGGAAGTCCGGGCATCGAATCACATGCGTCACATGAGCCTCACGCGTCACATACATCGCGCCGACACGCCGGGCAATATCTCCGCGAGAGGCGGAAATCCGCGGAATTCCGCGGATTCGTGGCTATAGTCAAGGCGGTCGATCCGACCAGCCGGAGTGCCTGAGCGCTTCGGTCCCCGCAACGAAAGGCGGCCTCGCGCCGCCTTGGAGGACAACCCACATGGCTGACAAGTCCATCACCAAGACCGAGCTCGTCGCGAGCATCGCCAGCGCCACCGGCCAGAGCCAGTCGGCCGTGTCGGGCGTGCTCGACTCGCTCTTCTCCACCGTCTCCGAGGCGGTCGCCAAGGGCAGCAAGGTCTCGATCCCGGGCTGGATCGCCTTCGAGCAGGTCGCCACCTCCGCGCGCACCGGCCGCAACCCGCAGACCGGCGAGGAGATCAAGATCCCCGCGGGCAAGCGCGTCAAGGTCACCGCCGGCTCCAAGCTGAAGGCCGCCGTCAAGTAACGACGACGACGTGCGAGGGGGGATGCTGCGGCATCCCCCCTTTCGCATGTCCGGGGACAGGTGATGGGGCATGCGGCAGGAGATCGCGCCTGCATCACGTCTCGGCCGCCGCCTCTGGCGCACCCGCCCCTCGCTCGCGTACCGGTCGCAGGGAGCACCGCAGTCCGGGCCGCCGCTCAGCCGCGCGATCTAGGCTGGAGTCATGGTCACCACGTCCGCGCCTCCGCGCGCCACTGCGCCGCACGACGCGGGCTCCGGCGCCGGCCTGTTGCGCCTCGTGGGACCCGCGGTCCTCGTCGTGGTGGCTGTCATCGCGGTCATCGCCGGCCTCGCCTACGGGGGCGGCGCCGCGCCGCTCGTGATCGGCGACCCCGGACCCCTCGTGCGCTGGGGCCTTCCCGTCGGCACGCTCATCGTCAACCTGGCGGCGGCCGGGATGGTCGGCTCGCTGCTGCTCGCGCTCTTCGCCTTGAAGGCCGGCGAGCGCGCCTTCGGGGTCGCGCTGGATGCGGCATCCGTCTCCGCGGCGATCTTCACGCTGGCCGCGGCGGTCGTCGGATTCTTCACCTTCCTCAACGTCATCCCCGCGGCCGTGAGCCTCGACGCGCAGTTCGGGCAGCAGCTCGGACGCTTCCTCGTCGAGCAGGAGACGGGCCGCGGCTGGCTCATCACGACCGTCGCGGGCGCCGTGCTCACGGTGCTCACCTTCGCGGTGCGCTCGTGGACGGCGACGCTGCTCGTCAGCATCCTCGCGGTCGCCTCGCTCGTGCCGATGGGCACGCTCGGGCACTCCGGTGAGGAGGCGAATCACAACTCCGCGGTCGTCTCGCTCGTCATCCACATGATCGGCGCGGCCGTCTGGCTCGGCGGGCTGATCCTCCTGGTGCTCGTGCGTCCGGTGCTCGACCGCGCGCAGCTCAACGCCGTGCTGCTGCGCTACTCGAGCGTCGCCCTGCTCGCGTTCATCGTCGTCGCGATCTCGGGCACCGTGCGCGCGAGCATCGGCGTCGGCTCGTGGGCGGCCCTCGCGTCGCCCTACGGCGTGCTCGTGCTGGTGAAGGTCGCCGCCCTCGTCGCGATCGGCGTGCTCGGCGCCTGGTACCGCGTGCGCCTCATCGGGCGTATGGACCGGGATGCTTCGTCGCGCCGCTTCTGGGGGCTCATCGTCCTCGAGCTGGCCTTCATGGGCATCGCGTCGGGCGCCGCCGCCGCCCTCGCCCGCACGGCTCCGCCGACGAGCAGCGCGGTGCCGGCGGTGCGGACGCCCGCCGAGATCCTCACCGGCTCCCCGCTGCCCCCCGACCTCACCCTCGGCCGCTGGTTCACGTCGTGGGACGTCGACCTGCTCTGGGCCTTCGCGGTCGGACTCGGACTCTTCTTCTACCTCGCCGGGGTGCGCCGCCTGCGCCGCCGCGGCGACGCCTGGCCGATCCACCGCACGGTGCTCTGGGTCGCCGGCCTGCTGCTGCTCCTGTGGGTGACCGCCGGGCCGGTGAACGTCTACCAGGACTACCTGTTCAGCGTGCACATGGTCGGGCACATGCTGCTGTCGATGGCCATCCCGCTGCTGCTGGTGTCGGGTGCGCCGGTCACCCTGGCGGCGCGGGCTATCCGCAAGCGCGACGACGGCACGCGCGGCATGCGCGAATGGATCCTGTGGGGCGTCCACTCGCCTGTCTCGCGGGTGCTCACCAACCCGTTCGTCGCGGCCGGGCTGTTCATCATCTCGCTGTGGGTGTTCTACTACACCGACCTTTTCCGCTGGTCGCTCTACGACCACCTCGGGCACGAGTGGATGGTGGCCCACTTCCTCATCACGGGCTACCTGTTCGTGCTGTCGCTCGTCGGCATCGACCCGGTGCCGTTCCGCCTGCCGTACCCGTTCCGCCTGCTCACGCTCATCGGCGTCATGGCGATGCACGCGTTCTTCGGCATCGCGATCATGATGCAGAGCGGCCTGATGGTGCCGGAGTGGTTCGGCGCCATGGGACGCACCTGGGGCGGCACGCCGCTCGAGGACCAGTACGTCGGCGGCGGTGCGGCGTGGTCGATCGGCGAGATCCCGACGCTCATCCTCGCGATCACCGTGGCCATCCAGTGGAGCCGCAGCGACGACCGCGCCCAGCGCCGGCGCGACCGCCAGGTCGACCGTGCCGGAGACCTCGAGCTCGACGCCTACAACGAGAAGCTCGCGGCCCTCGCCGCCCGCGACGCGCGCTGACCTGCCCGCCGGCCCTCGGGCACGGATCGCGCGTGCGCGCCGACGTCGGCGCGCACGCCCCCACCGGCCGTGCGAACGTCGCGGCCGCCGCAGGCGATCAGCGCAGCTGGCCGCCCACGGCTATCGAAGCGGTGCCGTCGGGAAGCACCGCGATGGTGCCGGTGACGGTGAACGGCACGTCGTCGGCGACCTCGCGCACAGAGCCGTCGAACAGCGACCGGATGTCGACCTCGATGTGCGCCACGGCCTCGGTCGACGGGATGCGCCACCCCGCGCCGTCGGGCACGATCGCGACCACCGGCTGCTGGGCGATCGACCAGGTCGGCGGCGAGACGATGCGGTCCTGCACGGGGTAGCCGAACGGGCACGCGCTCGGCTGCAGCACCTGCTGCGTCGCGCAGGTCGTGAGGAATTCGTCCACCCGCTCCTGCACCACCGACACGAACGCCTCCGTCGGATCGGCCTGGATCTCCACGGGCACGGTCGTCATCGGCGCGTCCGACAGCACGGCCACCCCGGGCGAGGCGGCGATGGGCGTGTCGACGGTGATCGAGTACACGCCGGGCGAGAACACCAGCAACGGCACGGCGGCGAGCGGGTCGGCATCCGCTCCATCGGGCGAGATCTGTCGCTTGTCGATGGAGAATCCGTTGACCTGGAAGCTCATGGCACCGCGCACCGTGAGGTCGACGAGTGCCAGTGGGCTGGTGGCGAAGCGCCACGACGGCACGACGCCGATCCAGCCGTTCTGCTCGACCGCGAAGGATGACGTGCCGGAGTGGCCTCCCGCACGGTAGGAGACCGTGACCCGCGTGATGCCGTCGACGGCCTCCTCCGCGACGACCTCGAGGTCGGTCAGCGCGGCCAGGGCGGCCGGACGCAGGAGCGCCTCGGATGCCGACGCGGGCATGCCCGCGGCCTCGAGGGTCTCGGAGTCGACGGTCACGCCGGGGAGGGCGAGCGCGTCGGCGGCGTGTCCGTCCGCGAGCAGACCGAGATAGCGCTGCACGAACGCGCCGGGGCTGTAGAACTCCCGGTAGAGCGCGGCCGCGCCGACGGCGATCGCGGCGATGAGGAGCACGCCGACGACACCCAGCGCGATCAGATCGCGCCGCACCGACGAGCGGCGGGCGCGCGGAGCATCCGGCACCTCCTGCGACGGCGAGCCGGTCCGATCGGCGCCCCCCACCGTCTGGTCCACCCGTCCAGTCTAAGAACCCCGGCCGCTCACGCCGTGAGGTCGTGCTCCAGAGCGTCACGAACGAGGCCCACCGCGGCGAGCTGTCCGGCGGCGATCGCGGCCGCGAGCGAGACGAGCGGGCCGGGAAGGCTCGCGACGTGCGCGAGGTCGCCCGCGGCGTAGACGCCGGGAACGGTCGTGCGGCCGTTCGCGTCGACCTCCACGCAGCCGGACGACAGGATGCTGCAGCCGAGCTCCTCGGCGAAGGGCGCCGACTGCCGCGCGGCGGCGGCGAGGAACAGGCCTGCGACCTCCCGGCGTCCGCCGTCGGTCAGGTGCAGCGCGAGTCCGCCGTCGATGCGTTCGGCCCGCGCGAGCGCGTCCGGCGCGATGATCGTCACCTCGGAGGCGATGCGCGCGAGCATCGCCTGCTGGACGGCCGCGTGCGTCGGCAGGCCGAGCACGGCCACGGGGCGTCCGTTCAGCTCGTAGCCGTGGCAGAACGGGCACTGCGCCACCTCGCGCCCCCAGGCCTCGGCGAGCCCGGGGATGTCGGGCAGGTCGTCGCGCATGCCGGTGGCCAGCACGATCCGGCGGGTGTGCAGCATCCGTCCGTCCGCGGTGGCCACCGTGAACCCCTCATCGGCGCGGGCCACGGCGGTCGCCGACACGTCGCGCACCTCGATCGTGTCGTAGCCGGCGAGCTCGTCGCGCGCCGCGGCGCGCAGCTCGGCGGGCGGGCGGCCGTCGTTGGTGATCAGGTTGTGCGCGTGCGGCACGGTCTCGTTGCGGTAGCGGCCGGAGTCGAGCACGACCGTGTCGTACCGCATGCGTCCGAGGGTGAGAGCGGCCTGCAGGCCGGCGGGGCCGGCCCCGATCACGACGGCGTCGAAGGGAGCGGAAGCGGGGGAGGAGTTGCGCATCCCCCGAGTGTGTGACTTCATGTCGACATGAAGTCAAGCGCTCATGCGATCGGCGAGGCCGCGGCCCGCTTCGGGCTGGCGACCTCGGTGCTGCGGCACTGGGAGGACGTCGGCCTGCTGACGCCGGAGAGGGATGCCGCGGGTCGCCGTCTGTTCACCGACGACGACCTCGTGCGCATCGCCGTGATCCTCCGGAGCAAGGCGGCGGGAATGGGGCTCGACCAGATCGCCGTGCTGCTGGACGAGCAGGCGCCCTCGCGCCATCGTGTGCTCGAGGCCCACCTGGACGACCTCGCTCAGCGCATGGCCGAGATGGAGCGCTCTCGGGAGATGACCCTGCACGCCCTCCAGTGCCGTTCGCACGACATCGCCACCTGTCCGCGGTTCCGCGAGATCGTCGGGGTGGTCGTGGACGGCTCGGGCTCGTGGCCGGGCGCGACCACCGCGGAGTCCGGCACAGGCGCACACGCCGTCGCGCTGTCCACGGGTGCGGAGCGGTGGCGCGGTGCCGCGGCATCCACTCGTTAGCATGGCTCGGTGAGCACGCCGTCCCTGTCCGCCGAGCAGGAGGCCCTGTTCCGGCTCATCGAGGACACCCGCGAGCACGTGTTCGTGACCGGACGTGCGGGCACGGGCAAGTCGACGCTCCTGCAGCACCTGGCCTGGAACACCTCGAAGCAGATCGCCGTCTGCGCGCCGACCGGGGTGGCGGCGCTCAACGTCGAGGGGCAGACGATCCACTCGCTGTTCCGGCTGCCGATCGGCCTCATCGCCGGCGGCGAGCTCGACCAGTCCGACGCGACGCGCAAGATCCTCAACGCCATCGACACCCTGGTGATCGACGAGATCTCCATGGTCAACGCCGACCTCATGGACGGCATCGACCGTGCGCTGCGACAGGCGCGCGGCCGTCGCGCCGAGCCGTTCGGCGGGGTTCAGATCGTCATGTTCGGCGATCCGTACCAGCTCGCCCCGGTGCCGCCGCGCGGCGACGAGATGCGCTACATCCGCGACCACTACCGGTCGTTCTGGTTCTTCGACGCGAAGGTCTGGGCGGGCGAGGTCGCCGCCGACGGGCTGGTCGACCTCGGGCGGCACGGCGCGCAGCTGCACATCCGCGAGCTCGTCGACATCCATCGCCAGTCCGACCCGCGGTTCAAGGCGATGCTCAACGCGGTGCGCTACGGGCGGGTGACGGCCGACATCGCGCAGGTGCTCAACGACACCGGCGCGCGCCGTCCGCCCGAGCCCGTCGAGGGCGAGACGCCGATCATCACCCTCGCCACCCGCAACGACATCGTCACCTCGATCAACCGCCGCCACCTCGAGGCGCTGCCCGGCCGGGCCCAGACGGCGACCGCCGAGATCAGCGGCGACTTCGGACGAGGGGATGCCGCGTACCCGGCCGACCTCGATCTGCAGCTCAAGGTCGGGGCCCAGGTGATGTTCCTCCGCAACGACTCCGCGAACTTCGGCGAGCCGCCCCGATGGGTGAACGGCACGATCGGCACGGTCACCCGGATCGCGGGCGGCACCGTGCGGGTCGAGGTCGACGGTGAGACGCACGAGGTCGAGCCGGCCGTCTGGGAGCGGTTCCGCTATGCCTACGACGCCACGTCGAAGTCGCTCAGCCGCGACATCGTGGCGGAGTTCACGCAGTTCCCGCTCCGGCTCGCGTGGGCCGTCACGATCCACAAGTCGCAGGGCAAGACGTACGAGCGCGCCGTGGTCGACCTCGGATCGGGCGCCTTCGCGCCGGGCCAGACGTACGTCGCGCTGTCGCGACTCACCTCACTCGACGGCCTGTACCTGTCACGCCCGCTGCGCCCGAGCGACATCCGCGTCGACCCCGACGTGCAGCGCTTCATGGCCGGCGTGCGCGCCGCGGCCTCCACGCCCACCCTCGGTCCCTGACCCCGCTGAGCTCACCTGAGCGCCGAGCTCGCCCTTCTCGCCCTGCTCGCCGATCAACCCCACGCGCCGCCGCCGACCGGACGGCCTCGCGAGACGTCGCAACACGCCGTCTCGCGGCGGGAGTGGACGGCGTGTTGCGACGTTTCGCGCGCGAAGAGGGCGCTCCCCGCGGGCGCAGCGAGTTGACAGGCCGCAGCTCCGACTCAGGCGACGACCGCGGCCGAGTCCTTCGCTGCGGCGAGGTCCACGAAGAGGTCGGTGTTGAAACGGTAGGCCACGAGCACCTCGTCGATCACGCGCTCCTGCTCCGCGGCATCCCAGGGCGCGGCATCCAGCTGCTCGCGGTACACGTCCTTGAACGCCCGCGGGTCGGCGATGTCGCCGAAGACGTAGAAGCCGATGCCGTTGGTGTCGAAGCCGAACTGCCGCTGCATGAGCTTGCCGATGAACAGCCCGCCGGAGAGGTCGCCGAGGTACCGCGTGTAGTGGTGCGCGACGAAGCCGCCGGGCCACGTGGCGCCGACGCGGCGGATGCGCTCGACGTACCGGCGCGTCGTCGGCAGCGGCTCGATGCGCTCGCGCCAGTCGGAACCGAGGAGGAAGGCCAGGTCGGCTTCGAGCGCGGGGAGCCGGGTGAGCTTGTCGCTGATGAAGACGGATGCCACGGGGTCGCGCCGCATGCGCTCGGTCACGGCCTCGAGCGCCTCGTAGATGAACCAGTGCTGCGCCACCAGGGCTACATAGTCGTCGCGGGTGCCCTTGCCCTGCATCAGGTCTGACATGAATCCGGCGTGCTCGCTGCCGGAGTGGGCGCTGCTCGAGCGCTCGCGGAGGGCTGCGGAGAAGGGGATCGGCTCGGCCATACCTTCATGCTAGCTCAAGGTAAGGGCGTCCTAACAAGAGATTTCGTCAGGAGTGCGGGCGCGGTGCGACGCCCAGTCGGGCGCAGGCGGCGTCGTACAGCGCGACGATCTCGCGCCGCACCTCGCGGCGCTCGGTGATCGGGCCTCCGGGCCACGGCACGCGGACCGCGTGCGTGTCGCCCTCGGCGTCGGTCGCGGTCCACGTGCCGCCGTCGCCGTCGAAGTCGTCCATCACCGCCGAGACGGCCCCGTCACGGTCGCCGAACGCACGGACGATGAGCAGGTTGTCGTCCGGATGGTCGCCGTTCATGTGGCCCAGGACGCCCTCGCGGGCGGCGTCGTCGAAGCGGTGCGTCATCCTTCCACCCTACGAGTCGCGTCACGGGCGATCCCGAGGGTGTGTTTGAATCTCAGTGCACGATGACGGGGGGTGGGCCAGGATGGCTCGACGTGGACGTCGCCGCCCCGCCGCGGCGCTCGCCGCCGTTCTCGCGATCGGCCTGGCCATCACCGGATGCTCCGCCGAGACCACGGTCACCGTCGATGTGCCCGCGCAGGTGCAGGGCGATCTGCCCGAGGCGACCGTGCAGCAGCTGCAGGATGCTGTGACGTCCGCCATGACGGCGTCGGGCTCGTCCGGCGCGATCGTCGGTGTCTGGGCGCCCTGGAGCGGTCAGTGGATCAGCGGCCTCGGCACGCAGACGCCCGGCGGCGCCGACCCGGTCAACGCCGAGGCGACGTTCCGCGCCGGCCGCGTCACGCGCGCCATGACCTGCGACGCCCTCTACGCGGTCGCCGCGGAGGGCAAGCTCGCCCTGACCGACGAGGTCAGCGACTGGGTCTCGGGCGTGCCCGACCTCACCGATGTGACGCTCGGGTCGCTGTGCGACAGCACCTCGGGCGTCGGCTCCTACGCGCCGCAGCTCTCGTCGCTCTGGCTGGGCAACCCCACGCGCGTGTGGAATCCGCATGAGCTCGCGAGCTACGGACTCGGTCAGTCTTCGCAGGGCACGCCGGGCAGCGGTTACTTCGAGTCCGACGCCGGCTACGTGCTCCTCGGCCTCGCGCTCGAGCGTGCGACCGGCGAGAGCGCGGCGACCGTGCTGCAGCAGTACGTCTTCGATCCGCTCGCGCTCGACTCCACGCGGCTGCCGTCGGGTGAGGCGGCTCCGCCGTCGACCAGCGGCCCGGTGCTGAGCGGCTACCAGTCGTTCCGCGACGGCAACGGCGTCATGAACTGCGCGGCACCGACCGACTACACCGTCATGTCGGCGAGCTCGGGCTACACGAACTCCGGTGTCGTCAGCGACATCACCGACCTCGGCCGCTACGCCCAGGCGCTGGCATCCGGCTCGCTGCTCACGAACGGTCAGGATCGCTTCGCGAATCCGCTGCCTGCCTATTCCGGCGCCCCCTCGTGGTTCACCGCGCGCGGCGGTGCCTACCAGGCGGGCTCCATGGTCGGCCAGTACGGCGCGTTCCCCGGCTACCTCACGGCCGCCTTCTCCGACCCGACCTCGGGTCTGACGGTCGCCGTCGTGCTGAACAACTCCGCTGTCGACACCGGCGTCGTGGCCGGCCTCGCGTGGGAGCTGGCAGCCATCGCGTCGAAGGCGCCCGCCGCGTCGGGCAGCACGACACCGGACGCCGGACTCCCGTGGACCGCTCAGCAGTTCCACGACGCCATCATCGCGGCATCCATCTGCCCTCCGGCCCAGTGACCCTGCGCACGGCCCCGCATCCCGTCCTCGGCGGGAGGCGCCGGTGACGACCACGACCGGACGCGCCGCCAACCCGGCGCTGCTCTTCGTCCTCATCGGCCTCGCGTGCCAGGAGGTCGGCGCCTCCATCGCCGTGCTGCTGTTCCCGCAGGTCGGCCCGCTCGGCATGGTCATGCTGCGGCTGGTCTTCTCCGCCGTCATCCTGCTGATCATCGCCCGCCCGCGGCTCCGCGGCCACAGCGCCGGCGGCTGGCGGGCCGTGGTGCAGTTCGGGGTGGTGCTGGCCCTGATGAACGGGCTCTTCTATCTCGCGCTGGAGCGTCTTCCGCTCGGCGTGACCGTGACGATCGAGGTGCTCGGGCCACTGACCCTGTCGATCGTGGCCAGCCGACGCCTGTCGGCCTGGGGCTGCGCGGCGCTCGCCCTCGCCGGCGTGGCCTGCCTGGGCGGCGGGGGATGGGCCGACCTCGACCTCGTCGGCGTGCTCTGCGCGCTGGGTGCAGCGGCGAGCTGGGCGTTCTACATCCTGTCGTCCGCGCGCGTGGGCGCCGAGTTCCCCGGCCTCGGCGGTCTCGCTCTGGCCATGTCGGTCGGCGCGGTGCTGTCGCTGCCCTTCGGGATCGCGGATGCCGGAGCCGCCCTCCTGCGGATCGACCTGCTCGCGCTCGGTGCGGCCGTGGCCGTGCTCTCCTCGACGATCCCGTATGCCTTCGAGCTCATCGCGCTGCGCCGGCTCCCGCCCGCCGTCTTCGCGATCCTGATGAGCCTCGGCCCGGCGACCGCCGCGACGGCGGGATTCCTGCTGCTCGGCCAGCATCTCGCCGCCCTCGAGATCGTCGGCATCGCGCTGGTCATCGTCGCCAGCATCGCCGCGGTGCTGGCCGCCCCGCGCGCAGCACCTCGCGCCACCACGGCCGACGGCGTCGCGGCCTCGACGGACCCGTTCACCGAGCCCGTCGGCTGAGGCGCGGGGTTCCGGCCTTCGTCGACGCGGGCCGGCGCCACTCTCCCCGCGACCGGCGGCGGAGGGCAGGAATCCTCACATCGTCGGAAAGGTGGCGCAAGCCCTCGACCCGCGTCGCGCGCCCGCGTTATCGTCGTGCCAGGCGGGTGGACCGCCGGTGAGAGGTGGCGACATGAGCATCAACGACGAAGACATCACGCCCGAGTCCGCATCCGGCGGGGAAGGCCCCGCCGACGGCGGAGCGAACCCCGGCGGCCACGACGGCGGCGCCGACGGCTCGGCCTCGGCGGGCGAGGGCACCGCTGACGGCGGAGCGAACCCCGGCGGCCACGACGGCGGCGCGGACGGGTCGGCCGACGAAGGCGAAGGCACCGCTGACGGCGGCGCCAACCCCGGCGGCCACGACGGCGGCGCCGACGGTTCGGCGTAGTGACGGACGAAGAGCGCGGGCCGATCCGTCGGCCCGCGCTCTCGCGTTGCATCCGGGTCGACGAGCAGGTCTTCGCGGACGAGTACTGGGGGCGACGAGCCCTGCTGTCCACGGCGGAGGAGCTGGCGGCACGTCCGGGCAACGAGCACGGATTCGAGGATCTGTTCACCGCGGCATCCGTCGACGAGCTCGTCACCCGGCGCGGAGTGCGCACGCCCTTCATCCGCATGGCACGTGAGGGCACGGTGCTTCCGCCGTCGGCCTTCACGGCATCCGGTGGCTTCGGCGCCGAGGTCGGCGATCAGGTCGCGTCCGAGAAGGTGCTGAAGGAGTTCGCCGCCGGCGCGACCATCGTGCTGCAGGGCCTGCACCGGCTGTGGCCGCCGATCATCGACTTCACGCGCGAGCTCGTGGCCGACATCGGCTACCCCGCGCAGGTCAACGCCTATGTGACCCCGCCCTCGTCGCAGGGGTTCTCGCCGCACTACGACACGCACGACGTCTTCGTGCTGCAGGTGGCGGGCGAGAAGCACTGGGTCATCCACGAGCCGGTGCTCGACAACCCGCTCGCCAGTCAGCCGTGGGGCGAGGTGGGCGCCGAGGTCGCTGAGCGCGCGAAGGGTGAGCCGGCGATCGACGCCGTGCTGCGCCCCGGCGACGCGCTGTACCTGCCGCGCGGATGGATCCACTCCGCGACCGCGCTCGGCGACACCTCGGTGCACCTCACGGTCGGCATGTCCGCCTACACGGGCGCCGACGTCATCGACGCGCTGCTGGGCGTCATCCGCGACGTGCCCGACCTGCGCGCGTCGCTGCCGCTCGGCGTGGACCTCACCGACGCAGGGCAGCTCGAAGGGGTCGTGACGCGCACCGTCGCACGCCTGACGGAGGCGCTCACGGGCGCCGACGCCGGCGCCGTGTCCCGTGCCCTCTCGTCGCGGTTCGAGCGATCGGTGCGGCCCGAGCCCGTGGCGCCGCTGGCAGCGGTGGCCGCCGCTGCCGCCCTCACGGCCGAGACCGTCGTGCGGTGGCGGGCGGGGGTGCGCGTGCGGCTCGAGGATGCCGGTGAGCGCGTGCGCATCGTCACCCCCGGAGTCACGCTGGGGCTTCCCGTCGAGGCCCGTGCGGCGCTCGAGGCGCTCGCGCAGGGCCGTCCGATCACCGTGGGACGGCTGCCCGGCGTCGACGCCGACAGCGCCGTGGTCGTCGTGCGCCGCCTCCTCCGCGAGGGGCTCGTGGTGGCGTGACCGACGCCGGCACGCCGGTCGAGTGGCGACCGTGCAGCGATCGGGCCCGCGAGCGGAGCGATCCGCTCGCCGGAACCGGGCCGCGCGGCATCCGCTGGCTGCTCATCGAGGTCCCCGCGGCCTGGGGGCCCAAGGCCTTCCTCGACCCGCCGTTCGATCCGGTGCTCGGGCGCGCGATCGTCACCCGCGCGGAGGCGGAGGGCATGCGGGTGCTCGCCATCCGCCGCACGGGCCGGGAGCGGCACGGCGACGCGCCCGGCGGCGCGTGGGCGATCGCCGACTCGCGCCCCGGGCAGGAGAGCATGCGCTGGGGCCGCTACGCCGACCTCGAGGAGCTGCGAGACGTGCCGCTCGACGGAAGCTCCGGCGTGGCATCCGACCGTCTCGTCTTCGGCGTCTGCACCCACGGCCGACACGACCAGTGCTGCGCCGTCCGCGGCCGCCAGGTCGTCGCGGGGCTCGCCGCTGCATACCCGGAGGAGACGTGGGAGTGCTCGCACCTCGGCGGCGACCGCTTCGCCGGCACGATGGTCATGCTGCCGCACGGGCTGTACTACGGCTACGCCGATGACGCGGATGCTGCGGCCATCGCCGCCGCGACGCTCGACGGCCGCGTGGTCGATGAGTTCTACCGCGGCCGCAGCTCGCTGAGTCACCCGGTGCAGGCCGCCCAGCACTTCGCCCGCGAGGCTCTGGGCGGCGATCGCGTCGACGACTGGGCGCCCCTGGCGGAGGCGCGCACCGAGGACGGCTGGACCGTCACCCTGCAGGGGTCGGCCGGACCGGTCGAGATCGCGCTCGGCGAGGAGGCGTCCGAACCTCTCCTCTCGACATGCGCGGCCCGGCGCCCGGTGCAGGTGCGGCACTACCGGCTGGACGGCATCCGCGACGAGGCTCCGGCCGCCTGAGTCGAGCCCGCCGCGATCGCCGCCGTGGCGGCGATCGACCTCGTCGGCACGGGTGTACTCTGACCGCGACACCCGACCTGGAGGAGCACATCATGGCCCGCAGTCGTCCCGGAGGCGTGACCCTCGTCGCCATCCTCGCCTGGATCTCCGGCGCGCTGAACGTCATCGGCGGTGCGCTCCTGCTGCTCACCGCCGCCGCGTCCGCGGCACCCGGCGCCGCCGTTCTCGCCGGGATCATCTCCGTCGTCCTCGGGCTGATCACGATCTTCGTGGCCGTCGGACTGTGGCGCGGACGCGCCGTCGCGCGCACCATCGCCACGATCGTCTTCGCCCTCAACCTCGTCAACGGTCTGGTGACCCTGTTCGCCGGAACCGGGAACGCTTGGTCGGGCGTCGTCACGGCGCTGTTCGCGCTGATCGGCATCGCGCTGCTGTGGACCAAATCGGCCAGCGCCTTCTTCCGGCGCTGACCGGCGGCGAGGCGGCTCGTCAGAACGCCCCGGAGCCGAAAGGCTCCGGGGCGTTCCGCACGCGACGGCCGGCTAGGTGTGATGTCCAGGCAGGTTGTTGAGTCTGCTGATGGGTGGGCCGCCGATGGCGGAGTGGGTTCGGTGATGATTGTAGAAGTGCAGCCAACCGGGCAAGGCAGCGCGTCGTTCGGTTTCTGAGGAGTAGAAGCGGGCGTAGGCCCATCCGTCGGCGAGGGTGCGGTGCAGGCGCTCGATCTTCCCGTTGGTCTGCGGCCGGTAGGGGCGAGTTCGTTTGTGGCGGATCCCGAGCTGGGTGCAGGCGTCTTTCCAGGCGTGGGATCGGTAGGCCGAGCCGTTGTCGGAGAGCACGCGCTCGACGGTGACGCCGCGTTCAGCGAACCAGGTGACTGCGCGCTCGAGCACGCCGATCGCCGTGACGGCCTTCTCGTCTGCGCAGACCTCGATGTAGGCGACGCGGGAGTGGTCGTCGATCACGGTGTGCAGGAACGCGGTGCCGATGAGAGGGCGGTAGTGGCGGCCGCGTTCCCCGGTTCGGACGGCTTGGTCGCGGGCGTTGGCTTTGCTCTGCTGGCGGCTGAGGAACTTGTGTCCGCCGCCGTCGGGGATGTTGCCGAACTTGGTGACGTCGACGTGGATAAGCGAACCCGGGTGCGGGTGCTCGTAGCGTCGGATCGGCTCGCCGGTGACGCGGTCGATATGGCTGAGCCGGTTGATCCGGGCGCGCACGAGCACCGCGTGAACTGTCGATGCCGGCAACCCCAGTTCGCCGCCGATCTGCACAGGTCCGAGCCGTCGCCGCCATCGCAACCTGACGATTCGTTTGACGACATCCGGTGGTGTTCTGGTCGGCATCGACCGCGGGCGACTGGAGCGATCCACCATCCCCGCAGCGCCCTCGGCCCGATATCGGGCCGCCCACTTTCGGGCAGTCACGGGCGAGACCATGAACATCTTGGCCGCGACGATCACCGGCCACCGATCATCGACGACGAGCCGCGCCAACCGAAGTCGAGCGCGCGGAGTCAGAGCAGCATTAGCGTGGGACACGAAGGCCTCCTGAGTGCGAGAGCGGTTCCTAGACAGCTCCACTCTCGCAACGGGAGGCCTTCACCCGTCAGCGAATCACACGCTATTCACGCAACAACGTCCCTGGACATCACAGCTAGGCCGCGAGCGGGATGGACCCGACCAGCACGCCGACGGCCAGCATCACGAGCGAGACGATCGTCGCGCGCCACAGCACCTTCTTGTGGTGGTCGCCGAGGTTGACGTTCGCGAGCGACACCAGCAGCAGGATGGCCGGCACGAGCGGGCTCTGCAGGTGCACGGGCTGGCCGGTGATCGACGCCCGCGCCATCTCGACGGGTTCGATGCCGTACGTCGCTGCGCTCTCGGCGAGGATCGGCAGGATGCCGAAGTAGAACGCGTCGTTCGACATGAAGAACGTGAACGGGATCGACAGCACGCCGGTGATGACGGCGAGGAACGGGCCCATCGACGACGGGATGACGGTGGTCACCCAGTTCGCCATCGCGTCGACCATCCCGGTGCCGTTGAGGACGCCCACGAGCACGCCGGCAGCCAGCACCATCGAGACGACGCCGACGATGGACGGAGCGTGGGCGACGATCTCGTCGGCCTGGCCCTTGAGCTTCGGGAAGTTGACGACCAGGGCCACCGCGGCGCCGACCATGAAGATGTAGGGCAGCGGGAAGAGGTCGAGCACCAGCAGCACCATGACCGCCAGCGTGAGCACGAGGTTGAACCAGATCAGCTTCGGCCGCAGCGTCTTGCGGTTCGGATCGAGCATCGTGTCTGCCATCGCGGTGTCACTCGCGTCGACCACGCCGGTCGCGGTCATCGGCGCGCGGCTGCCCGAGACGGTGACGAGATTGCCGGTGCGCAGTGTCGCACGGGCGCCGGGCTTGGGGTCGGCGCCGCGGAAGATCGCCGGGCCGCCGAAGAAGCCGTCCTTCTTGGTGGCGTCGAGCTTCGTGGTGTCGATCGAGCCGGCGAGGCGCTTGCGCTCCGACAGGCCCAGGAACCAGGCGAAGGTCAGCGAGACGATCAGACCGGCGGCGAGCGACGGCAGCATCGGCACGAAGATGTCTGTGGGCTGCAGGCCGAGCGCGCTGGCGGCGCGGACCGTCGGACCGCCCCACGGCACGATGTTCAGCGTGCCGTTCATGAGGCCGGCCACGCACGTCAGGACGACCGGACTCATGCCCAGGCGCAGGTAGATCGGCAGCATCGCCGAGGTCGTGATGATGAACGTGGTGGAGCCGTCACCGTCGAGCGACACCGCGCCGGCGAGGATGGCGGTGCCGAGCACGACCTTGGCGGGGTCGTCGCCGAGGAGGCGGGTGATGACGCGGATGAGCGGGTCGAAGAGCCCGACGTCGATCATGATGCCGAAGTACATGATGGCGAACATCAGCAGGGCGGCGGTGGGCGCCAGCTTGCCGATCGAGTCGATGATCATGTCGCCGAGTCCCAGTCCGGCGCCGGCGAAGAGGCCGAAGACCGTGGGCACGAGGATCAGCGCCACCATGGGCGTGAGTCGCCGCGTCATGATGAGCGCCATGAAGGCGAGCACCATGGTGAATCCCAGGGCGACCAGGATCCCCTCGGACGGCACGAACGCCAGGTCGTAGCCCTCGTCCGCGGCGGTGATCACCCGGTTCAGTGCTGTGATGTCCATCTCGACTCCCTTGTCTCCACCCGTGCGTCCGTGCGCAGGCTTCCACGGAATCTACGAAGCACCGGACTGATGCGCGCGCTATGCCGCATTCCCCCGCGTTCTGCGCGTAGCGTGAGTTCCGCGCATTCTGCTCATGCGCGGACGACCACGTCGATGTGGCCGCCGACACATCGGCCCGAGGAGGCGGCATGCGGTTCAGCACCCGGCTCCTCCTCGTGCAGCTCGCGACCGTCGTCTCGGTCGTGCTGGTCTGCGCGGTGTTCTTCCTCCTGCTGGCCGTGCAGCAGCTGCGCGCCGAGTCGGAGTCGTCCGCGCTCAACATCGCCCGCACGGTCGCCGTCGATCCCGACGTGCGCGAGCTGGTCGCGGCGTTCTCCGAGGACCCGGGCACACCGGATGCCGCGCAGCTGCGTGACGGAGCGCTTCAGGCCCTCGGCGGCGACATCAGCGCCCGCACCGACGCCCTCTTCGTGGTGATCACCGACGACCAAGGCATCCGCCTCGCGCACCCGAACCCCGATCTGCTGGGCCAGGTTGTCAGCACGCCGTTCGCCGACGTGCTGGCCGGGAAGGAGGTCGTCGACTGGGAGCGGGGCACGCTGGGCGAGTCCGCGCGGGCGAAGGTGCCGATCTACCCGGTCGCCGGTCTCCGGCCGGTGGGCGAGGTGAGCGTCGGATTCGAGACGGCCAGTGTGTTCGACGACCTGCCCGCGGTGCTCGCCGCCGTCGGCCTCGCGGCCGTGGGCGCAGTCGGCCTGGCGACTCTGGCCAGCGTGTTCATGCGCCGACGGTGGGAGCGCGTGACCCTCGGCCTCCAGCCGGAGGAGCTGACGGCCCTCGTGCAGAACCAGGCCGCGGTGCTCGACGGCGTCGACGACGGCGTGATCGCCCGCGATACGGACGGCGTCATCCGGGTGTGCAACGCGACCGCGCAGCGGCTGCTCGGCGCGCGGGATCCGGTCGGCCGCACGCTCGCCGAGGCGGGGGTGCCGACTGCTGCCGTCGCCCGCATCGACGCCCTGGCCGCCACGCTCGCCGCGGTCGACATCGGCCGCGCGACGGGCGTCGATGCGGGCGCCGATGCCGACGGCATCCCGATCGACGGTCACCTGCTGTACCTCGATGTGCGGGCCGTCCGCCGCGACGGCCGCGAGCTGGGCGACATCATCCTCGTCCGCGATCGCACCGACCTCATCGCGCTCACGGAGCGGCTCGAGACCGTGCGTGCGATGACGAACGCGCTGCGGGTGCAGCGGCACGAGTTCGCCAATCGCATGCACGTCGCCGCCGGCCTCATCGACGCGGAGCGCGTCACGGATGCGCGCGAGTTCCTGAGCGATCTCGTCGAGCGGGGCAGCGTCGACTTCCCCGTGGAGAACCTCGACCTGGTGAGCGACCCGTTCCTGCAGGCCTTCCTCGGCGCGAAGGCGCTGGAGACGGGGGAGCGCGGGGTACGGCTGGGCGTCGGCGACGACACCCAGATCCACGGCGCGATCCGGCGCGAGGAGGACGTGGCCGCGGTGCTCGGCAACCTCGTCGACAACGCGGTGGATGCTGCGGTGCACGCTCCCGCGCCGCGCTGGGTGCTCGTCAGCCTGCTGGATGATGGGGATGCGCTGGTCGTGACCGTCGCCGATTCCGGCGGCGGCATCGCGCCCGGCACCGACGTCTTCGCCCGCCGGCGTTCGGACGCGGAGGATGACGCGGTGCACGGTCACGGGATCGGACTGACCCTGTCGAGGGAGATCGCCCGTCATCGCGGCGGCGACGTGTGGGTGATCGACCCGGGCGGTCCCGACGGCGACGGGGCGGTCTTCGGGGCTCGCCTGCCCGACAGTGTGGGAGGTGCCGGCAGATGACCGAGCCGATCCGCGTGCTCATCGTCGATGACGACTTCCGCGTCGCCGACCTCCACCGCGACATCGTCGACGAGCGGCCGGGCTTCGCGACGCTGCCGCCGGCGCGCTCGATGGGCGAGGCGAGGACGGCGATCCGGCGGGACGCGCCGGATCTGCTGCTCGTCGACGTCTACCTGCCCGACGGCGACGGCATCGACCTGGTGCGCTCCGCGGGGCTCGACGCGATCGTGCTGTCGGCCGCCAGCGACGCGCCCACGGTGCGTCGGGCGCTCCGCGCCGGTGCGCTGTCGTACATCATCAAGCCCTTCGAGCGGCGGGCGCTGGTGGAGCGGCTCGACCGCTACGCCCGGGCGCGCAATCTCCTCGCGGAGGACCGCCCGCTCACCCAGGAGTCGCTCGACCGGGCGTTCGCCCTGCTGCACGTCGCGGGAGAGCCCGCGTCGGTCTCGCGCACGGCGACGGAGCAGCTCATCCTGTCGACCCTCGGCGACGCGGAGTCCACCGCCACCGAGATCGCCGAGGAGGCCGGGCTGTCCCGTGCCACCGCCCAGCGGCATCTGGCCGCGCTCGCCGGCCGCGGCGAGATCGAGGTGCGCCTGCGCTACGGCACCACCGGTCGTCCCGAGCACCTGTACGTCCGCCCCGGCGGCTGAGCGCAGCATCCGCTCGGGAATACGGCGGCGCGTCCGCGCGTCATCTTCTCCATGACTCAGAAGACGTGGTTCATCACCGGCACCTCCCGCGGGTTCGGACGCGAATGGACGGAGGCGGCTCTCGAGCGCGGCGATCGCGTGGCCGCGACGGCGCGCAAGGTCGAGTCGCTCGATGATCTGGTCGAGCGCTTCGGCGACGCCATCCTCCCCATCGCCTTGGACGTCACCGACCGCGACGCCGACTTCGCCGCCGTCGCGCAGGCGCACGAGCACTTCGGTGCGCTCGACGTGGTCGTCAACAACGCCGGCTACGGCCAGTTCGGCATGATCGAGGAGCTCAGCGAGCAGGAGCTGCGCGATCAGCTCGAGACCAACGTCTTCGGGGCGTTCTGGGTCACGCAGGCGGCCCTGCCGTTCCTGCGCGCGCAGGGCAGCGGCCACATCATCCAGGTCTCCTCGATCGGCGGCGTCTCCGCGTTCCCGAACCTCGGCGCCTATCACGCGTCGAAGTGGGCGCTGGAGGGCTTCTCGCAGGCCCTCGCCGCCGAGGTGTCGGAGTTCGGCATCCACGTGACGCTCGTCGAGCCCGGCGGCTTCGCCACCGACTGGTCGGGCGACAGCGCCCGGCACTCCGAGCCGATCGCCGCCTACGACGCCGGTCGCGAGCGTCGCGCCCAGCAGCGCGCGGCGGTCTCCGGTCAGCCCGGCGACCCCAACGCGTCGGCGGCAGCCCTGCTGCGGATCGTGGACGCGCCCGAGCCGCCGCTGCGCGCCTTCTTCGGCGCCGCCGCGTTCGACATCGTCCGCCCCGACTACGAGGCGCGCCTCGCGAACTGGGAGAAGTGGGACGACGTCGCCAAGCTCGCGCAGGGCTGACCCCGCCGGGCCTCTTCCGGGGGAGGATGAGCGTGTGACTGCACCTCTCCTCCTCCTCATCGACATCCAGCGCGACTACTTCCCGGGGGGACGGATGCCGCTGGTCGGCCCGGACGCGGCAGCCGACGCCGCGGCGCAGCTCCTGGCCGCGCAGCGCTCGCACGGGGGAGCCGTGGTGCACGTGCGCCACGAGAGCCCGTCGGGCTTCCTGGAGGCGGGCACGCCGGGCGCCGAGATCGACCCGCGCGTCGCGCCCGCCGGCGACGAGATCGTGGTGGTCAAGCACGCCCCGAACGCGTTCGTCGAGACCGAACTGGACGACCTCCTGCGCGCCCGCGGCGTGACGGAGCTCGTCGTGGCCGGGATGATGACGAGCATGTGCGTCGATGCGACCGTGCGCGCGGCATCCGATCTCGGCTACTCGGTCACCGTCGCGGCGGACGCGTGCGCCGCCCCCGACCTGTCGTTCGCGGACACCGAGGTGCCCGGAGCATCCGTGCACGCGGCGTTCCTCGCGGCGCTCGGCAGCGCCTACGCACGCGTCGTGCCGGTGGCCGACCTCATCTGACGCCGGACGTCACTCGCTGCCGCCTTTCGACATTCGTCGGAAGGCTCGCCGTCGGAGGTCTCGCCGGCGGTCATCTGCGCTTGCATGGTCTCGCCGATGTGATCGCGGGTGCGCCCGCCCGGACATCGCCCGACAGCGAGGAGCATGATGACGAACGCAGACCACCTCAGCGAGAACCACCGGAACACCCTGTTCCACCTCGAGCGGCACCCCACCAGCCACAACCTGGAGTGGCACGACGTCGTGTCACTCCTGCGTGAGGTCGGAGAGGTCACCGAAGAGCACGACGGCAAGCTGAAAGCGCGTATCGGCAGCGAGGTCCTGGTGCTCTCGCCGCCGAGGCACAAGGACCTCGACGAGCAGCTGGTGCTCGACATCCGGAAGGCGCTGCGCGACGCGGGCTACCACACCGGCGAGAAGTGACGCGAGAGGCGGCGGGCGCGCTGCCCGTCGCCTCCTGCGTCTCTCAGAGCAGCAGTGACTGGGCGAGCTGCTGCCCGTATCGCGAGATCGCCTGCGCCACGGGAAGTCTCTGCGCGTTATAGGCAGCCAGAGCCGCGCTCACATCGCCTCCGTGGCGTAGAGCCGCCGCGAGAGCCAGCGCATCGCCGGCCGCCTTGGCCGCTCCCATCGCCGTGTGCGGGCGCACGACCGCGGCCGCGTCGCCCAGGAGAGCGACTCGCGATCCCGCCATCCGCGGCGCGACGTAGTCGTAGATCGCCTGCATGAAGGGCTCGGACTCGGCGTCGACGACGTCGGCGAACGGCGGAGGGAGCACGTGCGCGGCCTCCTCCACCAGGCGGTCGCGGAGCGCTGTGGGCAGTTCGCCCGGAGCCGTCGAGAAGCTGCGGGGCGGGCGCCCGACATCCTGCATGAGCTGTGTGAGACCGCGATCGCTGAGCGATCGATACCAGACCCAGTTGTAGCGCCGGAAGCCGGGCCGCAGGTCTCCGCCGACCCCGGGCACGGGGTAGCCGAGCATGTGCACGCCGGGGCCGTTGTAGAAGGCGAAGCGACCGAGAAGCACGTCGCCGGCGTCTGCCGACAGGATCGACTCGGGGACGAGCCCGCGCCACGTCACATACCCGACGTAGCGGTTGCGGTGGTCTGCGGGCGCGACCGTCTTGCGCACCACCGAGCCCAGGCCGTCCGCCCCGACCACGAGGTCGAAGTCCTCATGCGATCCGTCCGCGAAATGGATGCCCGCGGCGTCGTCACCGTCCTGCACGCGAAGGGCATGGCTGCCGAGCCGATAGCGGTCGGCCGGCAGAAGCGCGCGCAGCACCTCGTAGACGTGGTCCCACGAGATCTGCGTCTGCGGCGAGGGATCGCGACTCGCCACGCGGCCGGAGCGGTCGAGCGTGATGCGCTCCGTGGCGACGACCCCGACGTTCACATCCTGGGCGCGTCCCACCGTCGTGAGGAGCTCGAAGATCTCCTGCTGGGCCACGAGACCCGCCCCGCGTCGCTCGAGGCCGGTCGCCGAGCGTTCGAAGAGCGTGACGTCGTGCCCGGCGCGATGCAGCAGCACGGAGGCGAACAGGCCGCCGAGGGAGCCCCCGACGATGCCGACCCTGGTGCGATCTGCTCGAACCGCCACGTCGCCTCCTTCATCCGTCTCGCCAATGTAGGGCGAGGTGGACGGAGCGCTCTCCGACTCGTGTCGAGAGTGTCGCGGGTGGCGACGAACGTCAGGACAGAGATCGAACGGGCCCGAAGGGCCGAACAGGAAGTGGAGGGGATGACGGGAATCGAACCCGCGCTATCAGCTTGGGAAGCTGAAGTTCTGCCATTGAACTACATCCCCGGGCACCGCCTCGCGGCGGTCCGGCCAGCATAACAAACCCGGATGCCGCGGCCCTCCGCCCGCGTGGCTCACACGTGCGGACAGGACGGCGGGCCTCATCGTCGACACGCGGAGCCGCGGCATCCACCACCCGGCGTGTCTGCGGGGGTCCCCGCCCTCCCCCGGAAAGTCGGGCGATTGAGCGGCCGGCTCGTCTCTGCCCGGCGCGCTGTCGGCTCCTGGCCGCGCGCAACTCCACGGATGCGGCGGCGACCCGGCCAGGATCGGGCCGCCACAGGCTCGCGAGGACCGGATCCGTGGAGTTGCGCCCGCCCGCACCGACCGTCGCCCGCACCGACCCCCCGCCCCGCGCCCGGACCGACCCTCGCCCTCACCAACCCGAACCAACCCCCGCCCGCGCCGACCCGTCGCCCGCACCGACCCGAGCGACCCCGCCCGCCCGAACCTGCCCCCACCCACCCGGCCCGCCACCCCGAATCCTGCGGGCTAGGCTGGGCGCGTGCTGCTCTCGGACCGCGACATCCGCTCGGAGATCGATGCGAAGCGCATCGGACTCGACCCGTGGGACCCGGCGATGGTGCAGCCGTCGAGCGTGGACGTGCGCCTCGACCGGTACTTCCGGCTGTTCGACAACCACAAGTACCCGTTCATCGATCCGGCGAAGGATCAGCCCGACCTGACGCGCCTGATCGAGGTGGAGCCCGACGAGCCGTTCATCCTGCATCCGGGCGAGTTCGCGCTCGGCTCGACGTTCGAGCGAGTCAGCCTGCCCGACGACGTCGCGGCGCGGCTGGAGGGCAAGTCCTCGCTCGGACGGCTCGGCCTGCTGACCCACTCCACGGCGGGGTTCATCGATCCCGGATTCACCGGCCACGTGACCCTCGAGCTGTCCAACGTCGCGACGCTGCCCATCACGCTGTGGCCGGGCATGAAGATCGGGCAGCTCTGCTTCTTCCAGCTGTCGTCGCCGGCCGAGAACCCGTACGGCTCCGGTCCCTACGGCAACCGCTACCAGGGTCAGCGCGGGCCGACGGCGTCGCGCTCGGCGCAGAACTTCCACCGCACCGACGTCGGCACGAGCGCCGCCGGAGCCGATGGCCGCTAAGCGCCGGCGCCGCAGGCGCCCGCACCCGATCTGGACGGTCCTCGCCGCGACGGTCGTGGTCGCCGCGCACCTCGCGCTCGGCGCGGTCGTCATCGTGCCCGCGGTCGCGGAGACCCTGCGTCCGTCGCCGGTGGGTGGAGTTCCGGATGCCGCGCCCACCGCTCCCGTCGCGACGGAGGGTGCCACGGCATCCGCCGGAAACGCGGCCCTCGTCGATCAGGAGTGGGCGGAGAGCATGTCGTCGCGCAGCGGCATCCCGGTGCGGGCGGTGCTGGGCTACGCCGGCGCGGAGATCGCCCTGCGCGCGGAGAACCCCGCGTGCGGCATCGGCTGGACCACGCTGGCGGCTCTCGGGCGCATCGAGTCGAGCCATGGCCGGCACGACGGCGCGGTCATCGACGACGACGGCGTCACGCGACCCGGCGTGTGGGGGCCGGACCTCGACGGCGACGGCAACGCGCTGATCGCGGACAGCGACGGCGGGGCGATCGACGGGGCGGCGGAGATCGACCGTGCCGTCGGGCCTCTGCAGTTCATCCCGGAGACGTGGGCATCCTGGGGCGCCGACGGTGACGGCGACGGCCGCGCCGACCCGCAGCAGATCGATGATGCGGCGCTCGCGGCGGCGCGCTACCTCTGCCACTACGGCGACCTGACCCAGCCGGAGACGTGGCGCACGGCGATCTTCGCGTACAACCACCTCGACGTGTACGTCGACGACGTCGCCGCGCAAGCCGACCGGTACGCCGCAGACGCCCGGCGCTGAGCCCGGACACGCGGAAGGCGCCCCGGGATGATCCCGGGACGCCTTCGGTGTCCGTGCGGCGGTGTGTCAGACCTGCGGACCCCCGGGCATGCGGGATGCCGCCGCCGCGCCGGCCTCGAAGCCGCGCTCGAAGGCGCGCTCGGCCCAGCGGCCGGCACCCCCGCGACCGCGCTCGTGCCCGCCGGCGCCGTGCTCGTGCGAGCCGCGCTCGCCGCCGAAGCCGCGACCGTGCTCGTGCGAGCCGCGCTCGCCGCCGAAGCCGCGACGGTGCCCGTGCGAGTGCTCGCCGTGGCCGCAGCCCTGGCCGCGCTCGTGGCGGTGCTCGGCGCCCGGGTACTCGCCGCGGAACCCGGGGCGGTGGGCGTCGTCGTGGTCGTGGTGACCGTGACGAGGGGCCTCACCGGGGCCGAAGCCGCGGTGCGCGTTGCCGCGCTCGCCGTCGAAGGGCCGCGGGCGGTCGTCCGACCGGGGGTCGAGGCCGCCGGGACCGAAGCCCCCGCCGCGTCCGAAGCCGCCGAAACCGGGACCGAAGCCGGGCCGGAAGCCCGGACCGAAGCCTCGGCGTCCGAAGCCCTGGGGTCCGAAGCCGCGTCCCCGCGGCATCCGTCCGCTGCCGTCCCAGCCGAACTCGCGCGCGATCTTCTGCAGCGAGCCGACCAGGGCGTCGTACTCCTCCTCGGACACGGCGCTGAGCACCCGTGCCCGGATGGCCTCGACCCGGTCCTTCATCGCGTCACGCTGTGCGCGCCCGGCGTCGGTCAGGGTCCAGGAGTCGTCGGCGCGGGCGATGAGCCCCGCATCCTCGAGGCGGCCCAGCAGCTTGCCGCCGCGCTTGCTCTCGATCCTCGAGAGGCGTGCGAGCGCCGCGTCGCCCATATCGCCGGAGAGGAGGTTCAGCACCATCCACGCGCGGCGGTCGAATCCCTCGTCGCCGAACTCTGCGTCGAAGGCGGCGGTCAGGTGATGGTCGACGAGGCGCAGCCAGAAGCCCAGCGGGCGCTGCTCGTCGGAGTGGTCCGCCTCGGGGGCGGTGGGGGTGTCGTCATCGCTGTTCATGTTGTTCTCCTTCGCGGCATCCGCGCCGCTGTCGGGGAGGGAAGTGGGGTCTGAGGTGTCGTGGTCGCTGTTCATGTCGTTCTCCTCTGCGGCGATCTGGTCGCCGTCATGCGTGGTGGGGTCTGTGTCGTCGTGGTGGAAGCCGTTCATGGCTCTCCCTTCTCGCCGGTGCTGCGGCAGTGGATGCGGCAGCGGGGCTGTCGCGGCGGTGGTGCATGTCATTGTGCATGCATATGTAGTGTGACATGCGTTCCCTTCGCATGTCAAGTGGCATGTAAATTGAGGGGATGCCCGACCGCACGCCCTCCTCGACGCCCGACCCCGCGGAGCAGATCGTCAGCGCTCTCGCGACATTGCGAGGACGGCGGATGCCGCGCCCGCCGTGGGATGACAAGGGCGCCGGTGGCGAGGGGCCCTGGGGGCGCCGCGGGATGCGGTTCCCCGACGGCCGCGGCGGCGCGAGCACCTCGGGTGGATCCGAGCACGACGGGCACACCCACAGTGGTTTCCCGCACGGACCCCATGGGATGCGCGGCATGCCGCCCTGGGCGGCCGGCATGCCCCCTCGCTTCGGCGGCCCCGCTCGGATGCGCCTGCTGGAGGCGCTGGCCGCGGCATCCCACCCCCTGTCGATCAGCGAGATCGGCGATGCCGTGGGGGTGGATCAGCCGCGTGCATCGCGGCTCGTGCAACAGTCGGTCGAGCTCGGACTCGTCCGTCGGGAGGCCGACCCCGACGACGCGCGTCGATCCCGCGTGTTGCTCACCGATGACGGGAAGGCGCTCATCCTGGGCTTCCGGGGCGAGCGCCGAGGGGCCGTCGAGTCGGCGCTGGGCGACTTCTCCGAAGCGGAGCGCGTCGAGCTCGCACGCCTCCTGACGAAGCTCGCGAAGGCGTGGCCTCAATCGTGATCTGAAGGGAGTCGGCGACGTGTTATTTTCAGCCGACCCTTCAACCTGAGGAAACACTATGAGAAGCCCCAGAGTCGTGACTTCCGCTCTGACCGCCGTCCTCGCGCTCGCCCTCGTGGCGGCCGTTCCCGCTCCCGCGTTCGCCGCAGTACCGCCCTCTCCGGAGGATCAGCGCTCGCATCAGCAGAGCGCCTGGGAGCAGGAGGAAGCCTCGCGCGCCGCCGCAGACGCAGTATCGGTGGCGACGATCTCCGGGAGCATTGTCTACCGGGAGTCGCCGGCTGCCGAGGCCACGAAGGTGGCCTCCGCCCGCATCTCGATGTGGCGGCTCAACACCGACACCAACCGCTGGGACTGGGTCGACGTGCCGTCCGACGCGGCCAGCACCGGCTCGTTCAGTGTGGGGGTGCCGGCCGCGGGCCAGTACCGTCTCCAGGTCTTCACCGATCCGCTGAAGAAGATGGGACCGGTCTACTACGGAGGCGCGCGCTACTTCTTCGAGAGCAGCATCGTCACCGTGGCCGAGAACGAGGCCGCGAACGTCGGCGTCATCGAGCTCGGACCGCGTTACTTCGACACCGCCCGCCTGGAAGGGCCGGACCGTTTCGCCACGGCCGTCGCGGTCTCGCAGGCCATCGGTCGCGAGGATCGTACTCCCGTGGTCTACATCGCCAACGGCTACAAGTTCCCCGACGCCCTCGCGGCCGGACCCGCCGCGATCCACAGCGGCGGCATCTTCCTGCCGACGGCGCCGGACCACCTGCCGTCGGTGATCGCCACCGAGTTGACCCGCCTGAACCCCGCGCGTGTCGTCATCGCGGGTGACGAGAACTCCGTCTCCGATGCGGTGCGCCGGCAGATCGCGGCGGCGGTGGGCTCCGACACATCCGTGGAGCGGCTGGGTGGGGCGACCCGCTACGAGACAGCCGCGCTCATCGTCCGCGACGCGTTCGAGGCGTCCGGCAGCTACTACGCCATCGTGGCCACGGGCGCCAACTTCCCCGACGCTCTGGCAGCCGGGCCCGCCGCCGGTCGGATGGGCGCTCCGGTGCTCCTCGTCGACGGGGCAGGAAACCTCGACGAGAGCACACGGGCACTGATCGGCGACCTCGGCATCGAAAAAGTGCTCATCGCCGGTGGCCCTACGACCGTGGGTCCCGTGGTCGAGGCCGACCTCGTCAACAGGTTGGGCCAGCCTGGAGTCACCCGCCTCAACGGCGATGACCGCTACCGGACGGCATCCAAGATCAACGAATGGGTCTTCGGCAACGAGGATGTGGCGCTCCTCGCCAACGGCTACGGCTTCGTCGACGCACTGGCCGGAGGCCCGTTCGCGGGTTGGATCGGAGCGCCCCTCTTCCTCTCCGACGGGGCCTGCGTTCCCTATGGGACGTGGGACGGCATTCTCGCCCGCCAGGTGTCGGGAGTGGTGCTGCTCGGCAGCGCGGCGACACTCGGCCCCCGTGTGGAGGCGCTTTCGGTCTGCTGACCTGATCTGACAGCGACAACGAAGGGACGGGATGCCGCGGCATCCCGTCCCTTCTCCAGTGAAGCGCAAAACCTGTATGCAGGTTCTCTAGGGGAACGGGCCTCGAACCACCAGACTGTGGATGCGCGGCGCAGATGCCGCACCCTCACACCCGAAAGGGCGGCGCATGTCCCCCTCGTCTTTCATCACGGCAGTCGGTCTCGTCATCGGCGTCATGCTCGGCGGTGCGGCACCGGCCGCTTCGGCGCAGGAGCAGCCCACTGTCGCGGTCGCCCCGGCCTCCGTCGCGGTGGGCGAGGTCACGACGGTGACCGCGACCGGCCTCGGCGGACTGGAGACGGCCTTCTTCGGGCTCGGCGACCCGTCCGCGGGCGCGCTGTCGGTCGACAAGACAACGTTCGCGACGACCGCCGAGGTCCCCGTCTCCAACGGCACGGCGGTGGTGTACTTCCGCGGCACGGCGGCGGGCACGGTCACCATCGCCGTGGGCACCGGCGAGACGTCGATCGCTCAGGGGACGGTCACCGTCACCGGCTCCGCACCGGCCGGGGCCATCATCGAGCTGTCGACCTCGTCGCCGAAGGTCGGCGAGCCCGTGACGATCACGGCGAAGAACCTCGGCGGCCTCGAGTCGGCCCGCTTCGGCACCGGCGCGTCGGCGCAGCAGGCGACCATCACGCCGTCGTCGTCTCCCGTCAGCGCCGGCACCGCGACGGCGACGTTCACCGCCACGCAGCCCGGCACCTACTCGATCGACGTGACGGATGGCGAGACGCCGCTCGCGTCGACGGACATCACCGTCACGGGATCATCGCCGACGCCGTCGGCCACGCCGTCCGCCGTCACCACGCCGTCATCCTCCGCGACACCGGCGCCCGCGCCCGCCTCCGACGGGATCCCCCTCGGCCTGATCATCGCCCTGGCCGTGCTCATCCTGGCCGTGATCGGTCTCGTCATCGCGCTCGTGGTCCGCTCGCGCAAGGCCGGCTCCACGACCTGACGGTCGGCACCGATCCACCCGGTCGACGAGAACGGAGGAGGGATGGGATGCCGCGGCATCCCGTCCCTCCGTCGTTTCAGCTGACGCGCTGGACCTTCGGCAGCTTGACGAAGAGCAGCAGGACGAGGCCCAGCGCGAGCACGACGACGATCCCGAGCACGCCGTAGATGGTGGAGCCGAAGATCGCGATGAACAGGGTCCACAGGGCGGGGGAGATGAAGCTCGCGACGCGGCCGGTGGTGGCGTAGAGACCGAAGATCTCGCCCTGCATGCCCGGTGGGGTGGCGCGGGCCAGGAGCGATCGGCTCGCCGCCTGCGCCGGGCCCACGAACGCCGAGAGCAGCAGGCCGCCGACCCAGAAGACGATCGTGCCGACGTCGTGGAGGGCGAAGACGAAGATGCCCATCGCGATGAGTCCGATCAGGGCGGCCACGATGACGTTGCGGGCGCCGAAGCGGTCGTCGGCGCGGCCGGCCAGGATCGTCGAGATGCCCGCCACGACGTTGGCCGCGATGCCGAAGATGAGCACCTCGTTGTCGGTGAACCCGAACGCCACCGCCGCGAGGATGCCGCCGAACGCGAACACGCCGGCGAGACCGTCGCGGTAGACGGCGCTCGCGAGGAGGAACCAGAACGTCGGCGGGTGCTCGCGGTACAGCTTCGCGATGTCGCGCACGAGGATGCCGTACGAGGCGAAGAAGCCGACCCGGGGCGCGCGCTCGAGCGGCGGCCGCTCCGGCACGTTGAGGAACAGCGGCAGCGCGAACAGGATCGTCCACAGACCGCAGCCCGCGGCGATGACGCGGTAGGCCATGCCGTTCGAGGTGTCCATTCCGAACCAGTCCAGCTGCGTGAGGATCACCACGAGGGTCAGCGCCACGATGCCGCCGATGTAGCCGAGCCCCCAGCCGAGGCCGCTGACCTTGCCGATCGTCCGTGGCGTCGAGACCTGCACGAGCATCGCGTTGTAGTTGACCCCCGCGATCTCGGAGATCACGGCGCCGAGGGCGAGCACGATCGCGCCGTACCAGAAGAAGACCGGATCGGCCTGGACGAAGAAGAGCGCGAACTGCGCGAGCGCCAGCAGCAGGGTGAAGGCCATCAGCCACTGCTTCTTGCGGCCGGAACGGTCGGCCGTCTGACCGAGAACCGGCGCGAGGAGCAGGATCAGGAGCCCGGCGAGCGTGGTCGCCAGGCCGTAGCCGCTCGTGAGGTCGGCCAGCGCGCGCTCGCGCACCGGGTCGCCCGCCGGCAGCGCCGCGATGTCGGCCGGCAGGAAGTTGTCGGAGACGAGGTACAGCGACGCGAAGACGAACGTGAGGACGACGGAGTTGAAGGGCTGCGTCGCCCAGTCCCACATCGCCCACGAGAACACCTGACGCCGCGGGACCGGCTCGTCGGTGAGCTCTCGGGCCATCGGGCCGATGGCGCCGGTGTTGGCCGTGGGCGGCGGCACCGGGGCCGACGGCGCGGGATCGGGTTCCATGTGCGTCACGGTAGGACCTCTCGGTGAACGTGCGGTGCACCCTGCCGGGTGGGGTCGGAATCCGGATGCTGCGGCGCGCCCTCGCGCCGCCCGCTCAGGCTAGCGCGGCGCGCGGTCGGGCCGGCCGCCCGCGCGGGTCCGCTCAGCGGAGGCGGTCGGGACCCGCCCATCCGCCGACGTACGCCTCGACGTCGGGGTCGTCGCGCAGCAGGAGGGCCTCATCGAGGATCAGGCGGCCGGTGCGGAAACCGCTGTCGTCGCCCCAGCGATCCCGCCGCGCCCGTGCGCGCCGGGACACGGCGACGCCGAGCAGGGCGCCGTCGGGCGACAGCAGCTCGAGGGAGCCCTCGTCGTCGGTGCCGAGCGCCGCGACACGCTCCCGCAGACGGTCCCAGGGCAGCAGCAGCGGCCTCGGCAGGGTCAGCGTCACGCGGGCGTCACACGGTGCCGCCCCGCCCTCCGACAGGTCGTGCACGCGGGGGTCGTCGCGCAGCGCCGGCACGTCGGGCAGGCGGTCGACGAGGATCGTCGCGGTCGGCGCCGCGGCGAGCAGGGCGTCGACGCAGACGAAGGCGGCAGCATCCGTCGGCGCGCCCCGGAGGTGCACGAGCAGGTCGGGCTGCACGGGCAGGAGACCCGCACCACGCGACCCGGCGACGGGGATCGCCGTGGCCAGCTGCAGCGTCTGGCGATTTGCGGCGGCGCGGGAGGCCGCGTCGGGGCGGCCCGCCCAGTCCGGGCCGTCGTGCCAGGCGACCGCGGCGGGAACGTGGGCGAAGACGGCGCCGGCCTGCCAGGCGCGGTGGGCCCACTCCCAGTCCTCCCCGCCGTACGCGGTGAACGACTCGTCGAAGCCGCCGAGCTCGTCGAAGAGCGCACGGGTGCACGCGATGACCGCGCCGATGACGTAGCGGTAGGAGCGGTCGTCGCAGCGCAGGAGGTCTCCGCTGCGTCGGTAGGCGTCGGCCAGCCACGCCGGCTCGGGCAGGGCCGTCGCCGGACCCGCCTCCTCGATCGGCGCGTCCGCCGGTTCGCCGTGCAGGTCGGCGTGCCGGCGTCGTCCCACGGTGACCGCCTCGGGAAGCAGGGCGGGGAGGCGGGTGAGGGCGCGCACGTAGCCGGGCTCGGGCACCGTGTCGGCGTCGAGGAAGCACAGCACCTCGCCGGTCGCCGCGCGGGCGCCGAGGTTGCGGACGGCCGACAGGCGGAACCCGAGGTCGTCCTGGCGCACGAGCGCGACACCGTCGGGCACGCGCGGGGCGACCGCGGAGCCGTCGTCGGCGACGATGACCTCGAGCAGATCGGCCGGGTAGTCCTGCCATGCCAGGGCGAGAAGCGTCCGGGCGAGCTCGGCGGGCTGCTCGTAGTGCGCCACGACGACGCTCACCCGGGGGAGCGGATCGGGTGCGCCGCCGTCGAGCAGATCCCAGCTGTTGCCGGGCACCCGGCCGCCGGTCATCCATCCGGTCACGGCATCCCCTCGTCCCACCAGCGCACGTACGCGGCGGCGATGTCGGCGAGCCCGCCGGGCACATCCGTCCGTCCATGCCAGGTGGACGACGGATCGAATGCCGCGTCCCGCACCGCCGCGGACAGCCCGGCTTCCTCGACCACCGCGAGGGTCCCCGGGCGCAGCGCGGCCATCTCCTCGACGTACCGGTTCGCGACGGCGATCGGCCGTCGGCCGTAGCCGATCCATGACGCGAGCGACCCCGACGCCGACACGTGGCGGTGGGCGATGACCGGCACGCCGACCGATCGGCACCGCTCCGCCATCGCCGCATCGTCGAGCCATCCCGTCACGGAGACCGCGACCCCGGCGTCGCGCCCGCGGGCGACGAACGCCGCGAGGTCGTCGGCGTGGCCGTCGGAGGCTCGGCCGAGGACGACGAGCGCGGCCAGCCCGGCCTCGCGGGCCGCGGTGAGCGCCTCATCGTGCCCCTTGCCGGGATAGAAGTAGCCCAGGACGCCGACCTCCGCGGCGGCGGCACCATCGGCAGGCGGTCTCGCCGCGGCATCCGTCCTCAGGTCCACCGGCAGGGGGATGACCGCTGTCGCGCCGTCCCACACGCCCTCTTCGGCGAGCAGCAGCCGCTCGTGGTGGCTGTTGACGACGACGCCCGACGCTGCCCGGGCGACGGCCCGGTAGGCCGCGGCCCGCCGGGGGCGGTTGCGCACGCCGTCGGACGTCTGCGGAACGTCGTGCAGGGTGACGGAGACCGGATGCCGCGCCGCGAGCTCCGCGAAGGCCGCCGCCGCCTCTTCGGGGCTCGCGCCCCAGAGGCGGTCGGTGAAGTGCGCGTGCACCGGGGCGCCGGCAGGGAGGGTCGCCGCCGCGGCGAACGGGGCTGTGGAGACGTCTGCGGAACGCGTGACAGCGGCTGCCACCTCCCGCTCGTACACCGCCACCCCGTGCGGCCCGTCGTGCAGCAGGAGAACCGGCCGGGTGGCGGGGCCCGGCGCGGACGTCACGCCCATTGCGCCAGCAGCGGAACGAGGCGGCGTGCGGCGGCCTCGACGAACGCGGGGTGCTCGGCGTACCAGGCGAGATGCGCCTCGCGCACCTGCGCGGCGGGCAGCGGGTCACCGTTCACGAGCCAATCGTGGTGGGGCGCGGCATCCGATCCCCACGCCTCGATCACCCAGTCCTCACGCGGGGCGCGCACCGACGACAGGATGGGCCGGCCCGGGTCGGTCGGCTCCGGTCGGCGCCCGAGTGCGCGCAGGATCCGCTCGCCCACGGGGAGGAAGACCGCGTTGCCCGGATGGTTGATCGTGCGCATCTGCGCGAATCGCGGGGAGGCGAACAGGTCGGACACACGTATGTCCGTGTGCTGCTCGCGGCGTGCGAGCTCGCCGACGGACTCGTCGGCGATGGCGCGGATCTTCTCGCGCGGGAGTCGAGCGCGGACGGGGGATCCGGCGGCCTCCGCGAGCAGCCGGACGTCGTGGTAGCCGACGAGGGGCGGCTCGTACTCGAGATCGTGCATGCGGATGGCGACCTGGAAGGGGTGGAGACCGGCGAAGCGGATGACGGGGACGACCACGGTCGGCGCTCCCGACGGCAGGGACGCCCGCAGCTGCGCCGTGCCCAAGGGCAGGTCGTGGTAGTCGTCGCGGATCGGCTGGCTTACCAGGAACGACGCTCCGCGCAGGAGCTCGTGCAGGTCGCGGGCATCGTCGGCGGTCATCTCGTGCACCGCCCGGGTGCGGATCGTCGGCATCTCGGGGGAGTCGATCACGAGCCGCACCGATTCGGCCTGGCAGTTGCCCACCACGACGCCGTAGCCGGCCGACGGCTGCACTGCTAGCACCGGAGCATCACGCGCCGCAACCCTCCCGGCGTCCGCTGCGTGCTGTTCATGATGAGAACCGTAATACTTCGGTCCCGTCGCACCCTCACGCCCTGTGTCGCGTTGCGGACGCCCAGCCGATGCGGTACACGCACTCGCCGGCGTCCCGAACGATTGCAGGAGGAAGAGATAGACGCGCTCGCCATCAGGACTCTCACGGTCGCGGCCGTCCCCGCCGCCCACCCGTACTCCCGTGCCGTCACCGACGCGGCGCGCGTCCGTGTGATCGCCGACCCCCGCCCGCCTGGCGCCCCCGCCGGACAGTGGTGGCCGCCGCAGGTGCTCACCCCCGCGTGGCTGGCCGCGCACGCGCGCGACGTCGACCTCGTGCACGTGCACTTCGGGCTCGAGTCCTTCACGCCGGCCGAGCTCTCGGAGGCCCTGGTGGCCCTGCACGCCGCGGGCAGGCCCGTCGTCTTCACCGTGCACGACCTCGAGAATCCCCAGCTGGGCGATCAGGCGGCCTATCTCCTGCTGCTGGACGAGCTGGTGCCGGCGGCCGACGAGCTGATCACGCTCACCGACGGCGCCGCCCGCGAGATCGCGGAGCGCTGGGGCCGCCGTGCGACGGTCATCCCGCATCCCTCCCTGCTCGAGGACGACGTCCGTCGGCCGGCGGGAACGCCCGTCGCGGTCCGCCGGGTCGGCGTGCACCTGCGCGACCTCCGTCCGAACATCGATGGACTCGGCACGGTGCAGACGCTCGCCGCCGCCGTCGCGGCCCTGCGCGAGAGCGGCGCGGACGTCGAGGCGGTCGTCCGGCTCAACGAGCGCGTCCGCGACGGCGCGCAGGCTGACGCGATCGCAGAGCTCGTCGCCGGGGCGGCGGGCGTCGTCCTCGACCGCGGGCCGCGGCTCGGCGACGACGCGCTCGCCGACTGGCTCGCCGACCTCGACGTGTGCCTGCTCCCGTACCGTCACGGCACCCACTCGGGCTGGGTGGAGCTGTGCTTCGACCTGGCCGTGCCGGTCGCGGGTCCTCCGGTCGGCCACGCCGGGTCGCAGCATCCGGATGACTTCCACCCCTTCGCGATCGGCGACTCCGACGGGCTCGCGGCGGCGATCACCCGCGCGATCGCTGAAGGCAGCAGCCCCGGCTCCGCCGAGCGCGACCGAGAGGTGCTGTCGCGCGCGGCGCTCCGTGCCGCGGAGCGCCTCCGCGTCCGCGCCGCCCACCTCGCGGTCTACGCCCGTGCCCTGGGGGTGGCGGCATGAGGGCTCTGGAGACGCTGCGCATCCTCGTCATCGCACCCGCTCGTCATGCCGTGCGTCAGCCGCACGCCGGCGGCCTCGAGGCGGCGGTGTGGGACCGCGTGCGCTGGCTCCGTGGCCGCGGGCACGAGGTCACCCTGGCCGCCGCGGCCGGATCGGACTTCCTCGGCCCGTCGAGCGCCTTCACCCTTCCGTCCCCGGCATGGGACGACCCCGCCTCCCTCTCCGACACCGCGTATCCCGACGGGTATCCGCTGGTGCTCGAGCGCGCCATGGACCGCCTGCTGCGGGTGGTGGGCTCACCGTCCCGTCCGTTCGACGTGGTCGACAACCACAGCCTCGACCCCGCCCCGATCCTGTGGAGCCGCGACGCCGGGGTGCCCGTCGTGACCACACTGCACACGCCGCCGCTGCCCGGCATGGTGGCGGCCGGACGGGCCGTGCACGACGCGCCGCACCGGTTCGTCGCCGTCAGCGGACACACCGCGCGCGCCTGGTCGGCGGAGGGCATCGACGCGTTCGTCTTCCCCAACGGCGTCGACACCGATCGCTGGTCGCGCGGCCGGGGCGGAGCATCCTGGGTGTGGTTCGGGAGGATCGTCCCCGAGAAGGCCCCTCATCTGGCGATGGATGCTGCACGTCGGGCCGGTGCGCACATCGTGCTCGCCGGGCGGGTCGGCGACGTCGCCTACTTCGACCGCGAGATCGCGCCGCGCCTGGGCGGGGGAGCGCAGTACGTCGGACCTCTCCGCCAGCCGGAGCTGTGCGCGCTCGTCGGCGGCTCGGCGGTCGCGCTCGTCACCCCGGTGTGGGAGGAGCCGTTCGGGCTCGTGGGCGCCGAGGCGCTCTCGACCGGCACCCCGGTGGTCGCCTTCGCCGAGGGCGGGGTGCCCGAGGTGCTGCACGGTCTGCCCGGCACCGCCGTCGTGCCGCCGGGAGACGTCGACGCCCTCGCGCTCGCCGCGTCGGAGCTCGCGCTACTCGGCACCGACCCGCCGTCGCGGCGGCAGGTGCGCCGAGCCGCGGTGCGCCGGCACGCGCTGTCGCGCCGTCATCGCGACGTCGAGCGGGTGCTCGCCTTCACCGCCAAGGCGCCGGTGCCGCAGACCGCGGCCGAGTCGGCGCCCGCCCTGGCTGCGTTCGACCTGCGCGCGACCGGTCTGTGACGACGGCATGATCGGCTGGTACGTGCACCACCACGGATTCGGGCACGCGACGCGGTTCCTCGCCGTCCGTCCGCACCTCCTCGACGCGGTCACGGTGTTCTCGTCCCTCGCGCCGCCGGCGGACGTGCCCGCGGGCACCGACTGGGTGCGCCTGCCCGCCGACGACACCCCGATCGTGCGCCCCGACGGCAGTGAACTCTCACCGCGGGCCGCCGATCCCACCGCGGGCGGTGCTCTGCACTGGGCGCCGCTCGGCCACCGCGGGCATCGTTCCCGGCTGGCCGTGATCGCCGCCGCGCTCGAGGCGCGCGACATCGACGTGATGGTGGTCGACGTGAGTGCGGAGGTCGCCACGCTCGCGCGGCTGCTCGGCACGCCGACGGTGGTCGTGACGCAGCCGGGGGAGCGCACCGATGCGCCCCACCTCCTCGCGTACGGCCTCGCCTCGTGCGTCCTGGCGCCCTGGGCTCGCGGCCTGCTGCCGGATCCGCCCGCGACGACGACGGTCTTCACCGGTGGCATCTCGCGCTTCGACGGGCGGGTGTCCGCCGAGCGCGAGGACCGCTCCGTGCTCTTCCTCGGGAGGGTGGCGCCCAGCCGGGTCGTGGCCGACGCTGCACGGCTCCTGACCGCCGACGGCTGGACCTGCCGCTCGATCGGCGCTGCGGCGGACGACCGCGTCGCGGACCCCTGGCCGCTCCTGAGCGCCGACGCCGTGATCGTCAGCGCCGCGGGGCAGAACAGCGTCGCCGACCTCGCCGCCGCCGACGCGCGGGCGGTGGTCGTGCCGCAGGAGCGCCCGTTCGACGAGCAGCGCGCGACCGGCGAGGTGCTGCGACGTCACGGCCTCGCGGTGGTCGCCGAGCCGGACCCGGACGCCGAGACGCTCGTGAGCCTCATCCGCGAAGCGCGGGACCTCCGCCCCGACTGGTCGGTGTGGGGCGTGAGCGGCGCGGCCGCGCGTGCGGCGGCCGTCATCGAGGGGGCGCGCCGGTGAGCGGCGGCAGCGCGGTGCCCGGCGGGAACGCGCCGCCCGCCCCCGACGTCGCGCCCGCCCCCGCCGCCGACTCCGCGCCCGCGCCCGCTCCCGGCCGCGTCGCGGTCATCACCACCGCGTCCGCCGCGCGCCACGAGCACCTCGTGCGCCAGCGCCGGTTCCTCGCCGAAGCGGTCGCCGGCGAGCCGGAGAGCGAGCGGATGCTGCGCGTCGAGGTGTGGCTCGACAGCGAGGAGCCTGACGACGAGGAGCTCGACGCCGAGGAGCGTGACGGCGAGGAGCTCGCCACGGCGAACGCCGCGGGGCTGCGCGCCGACATCTCGCTGCACGTCCCGCCCGGTCCCGGCGGCCTCCGCGTCGCCGCGGGGCGCAACGCCGCCGCCCATGCGGCCATCGACGCGGGCGCCGACCTGCTGGTGTTCCTCGACGTGGACTGCCTCCCCGGCCGCGAGCTGCTGCCGCGCTACCGCGACGCGGCTGCGCGGCACCCGGAGGCCATTCTGTCGGGCCCGGTCACCTACCTCGCGAGCGTCCAGCGCCCGGAGCTCATCGACGACCTGCCGGCGCTCCGCCGGCCGCACCGCGCGCGACCCGCCCCCGCACCCGGCGCGCTCGTCACCGCCCCCGACGCGCAGTACGACCTCTTCTGGTCGCTGTCCTTCGCCCTCACCGCCAGCACGTGGCACCGCCTGGGCGGGTTCGACGAGTCGTACGAGGGATACGGCGCAGAGGACACCGACCTCGCATGGACGGCGCGGAGCCGCGGCATCCCGCTCATCTGGGTCGGCGGCGCCGACGCGTTCCACCAGTGGCATCCGACGAGCAGCCCCCCGTGGGCGCACCTCGACGCGATCCTGCGCAACGGCGCGGTGTTCGCCGACCGCTGGGGCACGTGGCCGATGGGCGGCTGGCTCGACGCGTTCGCCGCCGCGGGCGCCGTCGAGCACCGCGACGGCACCTGGCGCCGCGCGCCGGACGGGCCCGTCCGGCGTCGCTAGGCTCGTCGCCGGAGAGGTGGAGCATGCCCGAAGGCGACGAGAGAACGGCGGGAGCGCCCCGGTCGAGGCGGGAGCGCTTCGGGCGGGCGAGCGCCCGGCCGGCGGAGCTCGCGGGCCGCAAAGACGCCTTCGTGGCGTACCTGAAGGAGCGCGTCTACGCGACCTTCACCGGACTCGCCATCATCCTGGCCGTCGATCTCGGCGACCACCCGGAGGCCGACCATGCCCTCGTCGCGCTGCTGCTCGGCGTGCTCGGCATCACGGTCGCCGGCTTCGTGTCCGACATCCTGTCCCACCTCGCCGTGCACCAGACCTTCCCCGACGGCACCGAGTTCGCCATCCGGCTGCGGGTGGCGGCCGGGTCGATCAGCACGATGGTGACCCCCGGCATCCTTCTGGCCCTCGCGCTGTTCGGCGTCCTCGAGATCGACACGGCGCTGCGCATCTGCCTCATCGTCTACATCGCCACCCTTGGCGTCATCGGCTGGCTCGCGGTGCGCCGGTCGCGGCTGACCTGGTGGCAGCAGCTCAGCGCCCTGGCGATGCTGATCGCGCTCGGGCTGGTCGTCGTCGGCCTGCAGACGCTGGCGCACTCCTACTGAGCCGCGGGAGCCGCGGCATCCGATTCACAGCAGAACTTGAGCCTTCTCATGTCAAGTTGCCTTGACAGGTTCTCGCGGCCTTCGATAGCCTTGAGTCATTCCGGCTCAACCCTATGGTTGCGGCCCGGACCACAACTTTCAACAAAGGAGAGAAAATGCCACGTGCTGTCGGAATCGACCTCGGTACGACCAACTCCGTCGTCAGCGTCCTGGAGGGCGGCGAGCCCAAGGTGATCGCGAACGCCGAGGGCTTCCGCACCACCCCGTCGGTGGTCGCGTTCACCAAGGACGGCGAGGTGCTCGTCGGTGAGACCGCGAAGCGCCAGGCCGTCACCAACGTCGACCGCACGGTCGCCAGCGTCAAGCGCCACATGGGCACCAACTGGACCTTCGACGTGGACAGCAAGAAGTACACGCCGCAGGAGGTCTCCGCGCGCATCCTCGGCAAGCTGAAGCACGACGCGGAGGAGTACCTCGGCGACACGGTCTCCGACGCCGTCATCACCGTCCCGGCCTACTTCAACGACGCCGAGCGTCAGGCCACGAAGGACGCGGGTGAGATCGCCGGCCTCAACGTGCTGCGCATCATCAACGAGCCCACCGCCGCGGCGCTGGCCTACGGCCTCGACAAGGGCAAGGAGGACGAGCTCATCCTCGTCTTCGACCTCGGTGGTGGAACGTTCGACGTCTCCCTGCTCGAGGTGGGCAAGGACGACGACTTCTCCACGATCCAGGTGCGCTCGACCGCCGGTGACAACCGCCTCGGCGGCGACGACTGGGACCAGCGCCTCGTCGACTACTTCATCAAGCAGTTCAAGGCCACGTCGGGTGTCGACGTCTCCGGTGACAAGATCGCCCTCCAGCGCCTCAAGGAGGCCGCCGAGCAGGCGAAGAAGGAGCTCTCCAGCTCCGCGTCCACGAGCGTGAACCTGCCCTACCTGTCGCTGACCGAGAGCGGCCCCGTGTCGCTGAGCGAGACGATCACCCGCGCGAAGTTCGAGGACCTGACCAAGGACCTCCTGGACCGCACGAAGAAGCCGTTCGCCGACGTCATCCGCGAAGCCGGCATCAAGGTCGAGGACATCGACCACATCGTGCTCGTCGGCGGATCCACCCGCATGCCCGCCGTGGCCGAGCTCGTCAAGCGCGAGACCGGCAAGGACGCCAACAAGGGCGTCAACCCGGACGAGGTCGTCGCCGTCGGCGCCGCCCTGCAGGCCGGCGTGCTGCGCGGCGAGCGCAAGGACGTGCTGCTCATCGACGTCACCCCCCTGAGCCTCGGCATCGAGACCAAGGGCGGCATCATGACCAAGCTCATCGAGCGCAACACGGCCATCCCGACCAAGCGCAGCGAGACCTTCACCACGGCCGACGACAACCAGCCGTCCGTGGCGATCCAGGTCTTCCAGGGCGAGCGCGACTTCACCCGCGACAACAAGCCGCTGGGGACGTTCGAGCTCACCGGCATCGCCCCGGCCCCCCGTGGCATCCCGCAGGTCGAGGTCACCTTCGACATCGACGCCAACGGCATCGTGCACGTGTCCGCGAAGGACAAGGGCACCGGCAAGGAGCAGTCGATGACGATCACCGGCGGCTCGTCGCTGCCCAAGGACGACATCGAGCGCATGGTGCGCGAGGCCGAGGAGCACGCGGCGGAGGACAAGAAGCGCCGCGAGTCCGCCGAGACCCGCAACCAGGCCGAGACGCTGTCCTACTCGATCGACAAGCTGATCAAGGACAACGACGACAAGCTCCCCGAGGCCGTCAAGACCGAGGTGCAGGGCGACGTCGACGCGCTGAAGACGGCGCTCGCCGGCGATGACGACGACGCGGTGAAGACCGCGTTCGACAAGCTCAACGCCAGCCAGGGCAAGCTGGGCGAGGCCATCTACGCCTCCTCGCAGGCCCAGGGCGAGCAGGCCGACCCGAACGTCGGTCAGCCCGGGAACGGCGAGACGCCGAACCCCGAGGAGGACGTGATCGACGCCGAGGTCGTCGACGACGAGGACGAGAAGAAGTAGGACGACTCCGATGAGCAAGAAGGACCGCGACGCGCCGATCGGCGACGAGGGCCCTGACTCCGTGAACGGGCCGGCGGATGACTCCGCCGGCCCCGCCGCGGGTGGGGCTCAGGAGCCGCTGACGGTCGATGACATCCTGGGTGCCGAGCAGACGGGGGATGCCGCGGCCGCTGACGCCGCGGGCGCCCCCGGGTCGGGGGACGACAGCCTCCTGATCGACCTCAAGCGCCTGACCGCCGAGTACGCCAACTATCGTCGGCGCACCGAGGAGCAGCGGCAGATCGAGGTGGAGCGCGCTCAGGGGCGCGCCGCCACCGCGCTGCTGCCGGTGCTCGACGACCTCAGCCGTGCCGAGAAGCACGGCGACCTGACCGAGGGCTCGCCCTTCGCCGCCATCGCGGAGAAGGTGCGCGCCGTGGCCGAGAAGCTCGGCGTGGAGTCCTACGGCGCCGCGGGCGAGGTGTTCGACCCGCAGCAGCACGAGGCGATCTTCCAGGTGCCCACACCCGGAGCCACCGAGTCCACCGTCCTCGAGGTCGTGGAGACCGGGTACCGCCTGGGCTCCATCGAGCTGCGTCCGGCGAAGGTCGTCGTCGCCGTTCCTGCCGACTAAACGCCTCAGAAGGAGACGCATGGCCAGTCAGGACTGGTTCGACAAGGACTTCTACAAGGTCCTCGGGGTGTCCAAGGACGTCAGCGAGGCTGACCTCAAGAAGACGTACCGCAAGCTGGCGCGAAAGTACCACCCGGATTCCAATCAGGGGGATGCTGCGGCAGAGGCCACCTTCAAGGAGATCAGCGAGGCCTACGCCGTGCTGTCCGACACGGAGCAGCGGGCGGAGTACGACCAGATCCGGGCCATGGGCTCCGGCGCGCGGTTCCAGGCCGGCGGCCAGAACGGCGGCGGCTTCGAGGACGTGTTCAGCCGGTTCGGCCAGAGCCGCGGCAACCCCCGCGCGCAGACGGCCGAGGACTTCGACGACATCTTCTCGATGTTCAACCAGGGCGGCCGCTTCGGCTCCGGCGGCTTCGGCCAGACGAGCGGCGGCTACCGCGGCTTCGGCGGTCCGACGCGGGGCGCCGACGTCACCGCGCGGACGACGATCGACTTCATCACCGCGACCAAGGGCGACACGATCTCGCTGCAGGGCGAGGACGGCAACCCGTTCAAGGTGAAGATCCCCGCCGGTGTCTCCGACGGGCAGAAGATCCGTCTGCGCGGCCGCGGCCGCCCGTCTCCGGACGGCGGCGAGACCGGCGACATCGTCGTGCAGATCACCGTGCGGCCGCACCCGGTGTTCACGCGCGACGGCCTGAACCTGCGCGTGGTCGTGCCGGTGTCGTTCACCGAGGCCGCGCTGGGCGCGACCATCGAGGTGCCGACGCTGGGCGGCGACCCCGTCAAGCTGCGCGTGGCCCCCGGCACCCCCTCGGGCCGCGTGCTGCGCGTGAAGGGCCGCGGCGTGCAGACGTCGAAGGGACTCGGCGACCTCCTCGCCGAGGTGCAGGTCGCCGTGCCGTCGCACCTGGACGACGAGGCGCGCGCCGCGCTCGAGAGGTTCCGCGAGCTGGAGCCGACCGAGAACCCCCGCGCCGACCTGATGTCGAAGGCACGCGGCTGAGCCGATGATGCGCGCAGGAGCGGGTGGCATGACCGACGACCTCGACGAGAACTCGCCGATCTTCGCGATCGCCGGGGCGGCCGAGCTCGCCGGCATGCACCCGCAGACCCTGCGTCAGTACGACCGGCTCGGCCTCGTGGTGCCGGCGCGCACCCAGGGCGGATCGCGCCGTTACTCCCTGCGCCACGTGCAGCAGCTGCGGGAGGTCGCCCGGCTCTCCGCCGACGGCATGAGCCTCCCCGCCATCGCGCGCGTGATCGAGCTCGAGGAGCAGGTGCACGCCCTCAGCCGTCGCGTCAGCGACCTCGAGCGGCAGCTCCAGGTCGAGCGCGCCTCACGCCCCGGCGCCCGCGTCTTCGCCGCCGGCAGCGTCGGGTCGGCCGTGCCGCTGCGTCACGGCGCCCGCGTGCGCCGCGCGACCGAGGTCGTGCTGTGGCGTCCGCGCCGCGAGCTCGACCTCGACGACGGCGAAGTCGAGGACTGACCCGGAGTCTTCCGCGGCGCTCGTACTGCAACCGGTCGCGCCTGGCGCCGGCGCCGGCGCGCGACCGGTGCCGCGAGACGTCGCAACACGCCGTGCCCCGACGAGACCACGCGGCGTGTTGCGACCTTTCGCGAGGTGAGGGCGGGCCGTCGGCGCAACCCGGCGGCCGGTCAGGCCGCGGCGACGAACGCCTCGTAGTCGGCGCGCGACCTGTCGGCGTAGGCGTACGCCCATTCCGCCAGTGCCTCCCCGGCCACGCGGCCGCTCCCGAGGTAGCCGGCCACGACCGGCGCGCTCGGGGACTGCGCGTGGGCGCGGGCCAGCGTGGCCGCGCACGCCTCCGCGTAGGCGTGGAACGGGCGGTCCTCGACGTCGGCGACCTCGATGCCGCCCTTCATGTCGTGGAACTGGCGCACATAGAAGTCCATGCCCGAGGCGCGCAACTGCCCGAGGAACGGGTCGGAGGTCGCCTGCAGGATCCGCTGCAGCGCGACGACGCGACCGCCCTGCCCGTGCTCCTGCACGTGCTCGTGGAAGGCGGCCGGCTGCGCGATCCCGCCGTACTCCTCCAGCACGCTGCGCCCCGCCTCCTTCGCCTGGAGGATGAGGGCGTTCCCGTCGCCGTCCTGGAAGAGCACCAGCGAGCACACCGTGCCGACGCTCCCGACGCCGACGACGCGGCGCACGAGATCCGACACGACGTAGTTCGTCAGCAGGACGCGGATGTCGACGCTCGCCGACCGTGCGTAGCGGTCGACGTTCGCCCGCAGTCGGATCGCCGCCTCGTCCGCGGGGTGCGTCATCGTCGGCGCCTGCTCGACGAACACGAGCCGTCCGTCGTCGCCGGTCGTGGTCAGTCGGCGCGACGCGCGATCGCCGGTGCGCTTCGCAGCATCCCGGACGGCGCGCTTGACGACCGCCCGCGTCTGCCTGTCCAGCGTGTCCGCCACCGCGTTCACGTCGAAGTGCGCGAAGAACCGCACCAGGGGATTCTGACCCGGGTTCGCACCCATGCCCCGGGCGTAGGTGCGCACAGCTCCTCGCACCGCGCGGCCGATGACCCGGTCGTCGCGCGACGTCGACTGGCCGGCGACGACGATGCTCGCCACGAGGCGCTTCACGTCCCACTCCCACGGCGCCCAGGCGGCTTCGTCGAAGTCGTTCAGGTCGAAGACGAGCCTGCGCTGGCGCGACCCGTAGAAGCCGAAGTTCGCGACGTGCGCGTCACCGCAGGAGGGGACGAGGATGCCGCTGTGATCCTCGCCGGCGAAGTCGGCGGCCTGCAGCGCCGCCGTGCCGCGGTAGAACGCGAAGGGGCTGGCCGACATCCGCTCCCGCCGGAGCGGCACGAGCTCGGGCACGCGCGTCGCATTCTGACGGTCGAGGATGCCGAGCGGATCACGCGGGCCGTCGGCGAGATGCGCGAGCGCGCTCCGCGGAAGACGGCGGCGCACCTCCCGGCCCTCGGCGGCGCGGGCCGCCGCGCTCGCGGGCATCGACCAGGTCTCGGGCGGAACCGCGAGGGCGCTCATGTGCTCATCCTGGCCCAGGCCGCGCCGGTGCGCCGAGGACGGCGCTCATCACCGGGACTGATGCGCCGGATCAGCGGCGCCGTGTTCCCCCTGAGTCGTCGTAGGAGTGGAATGGCCTCGCCCGGCGATGGCGCGCGGGCCTCGAAGGGACCCTGACGATGACGTCTGCATCCACCACCACCCACCGCACCCACCGTGCCGGCACGCTGCAGGGCATCCTCCTGCTCGCCGGCAGCTGCATGCCCGTCCTCGGCTCCGTACTGATCACACCGGTCCTGCCGCAGCTCTCCGCGCACTTCGCCGACGTCCCGGGTGCGGCCGTGCTCGTGCCGATGATCGTGGCGATCCCGGCCCTGTTCATCGCGATCTTCGCCCCCTTCGCCGGGCAGATCGTCGACCGCGTCGGCCGCAAGCCGCTCCTCATCATCGCGATGTTCGCGTACGCACTGGTGGGCACCGCCCCGGCGTGGATGGAGGGACTCACCGAGATCCTGGTCAGCCGCGTGCTCGTGGGCATCTGCGAAGCCGCGATCATGACCGTCTGCACGGCTCTGATCGTCGACTACTTCCACGACCAGCGGCGCAACCGCTACCTCGCGGCGCAGACCGTCACGACAACGCTCGCCGCCACCGTCTTCATCGCGCTCGGCGGAGCGCTCGGCGGCACCGGCTGGCACACCCCGTTCTGGGTCTACGGCATCAGCGTCCTCATCGCCGTGCCCATGATCTTCGCGCTGTGGGAGCCTCGCGCGTCGTCCGGTCGCGTCGCGGCCGAGCAGCCCCAGCGCGTGCCGATCCCCTGGCGCCGCATCGCGGTGCCGCTGCTGGTCTCCGTCTTCGGCGGATTCACCTTCTACGTCATCATCATCGAGGTCAGCTACCTGGTCGTCGGCACCGGCATCGACGCGACGAACACGGCCGTCATCGGCGCTGTCGCCGGCGGCGCCTCCCTCGCGACCGCGATCGGCGGCATCCTGTTCGCCCGGCTCGTGCGCCGCGCGGACGTGCGGCTCATCCCCGTCGCCTTCGCCATCCAAGCGGTCGGCATGATCGTCATCTGGGTCGTCCCGGCGCTCGGCGGGGTCGTGGCGGGAGCCGTGATCGCGTCGTTCGGGTCGGGTCTGCTCCTGCCTTCGCTGCTGCGCTGGGTGGTCGCGACCACGGCGTTCGCCGAGCGCGGCCGTGTCACCGGACTGTGGACCGCGTCGTTCTTCTTCGGCCAGTTCCTCACGCCCATCCTCGTGGGCATCGTCGCCGGCATCCTGGGCGGGCTCGCCCTGGCCGTCGGTGTCATCGGGATCATCGCGGCCGTCGTCGCCGTGGCGACCGGACTGAGCCTGCGCAACGCCCCGCCGCAGACCGACGTCGACACCGCGGCCGAGGTGCGCGAGGGCGTCCGCTGAGTCGGATGCCGCACGCCCTCGACGGGGTGGTGCCCGCCGTCGGCGGCGGGCACACTGACGGCATGGCCGACTTCGCCGACATCGACGCCATCGCGCGCACCCTGCCCGACTCCGAGGACGGTGTCGAGGGACACCGCGGTGGGCGCGCCTGGCGCGCGGCGAAGGGGATGTACGCCTGGGAGCGGCCGGCGTCGAAGACCGACCTGGCACAGCTGGCGGAGCGCGGTCGCGCGTGGCCCGACGGCGTCGTGATCGGCGTGCGCGTCGACGGCGCCGAGGGCAAGGCCGAGGTGCTCGCCGCGTACGACGACGTGACCTTCGACATCCCGCACTTCGAGGGCTATCCCGCCGTGCTCGTCCGGCTCGACGACATCGACGTCGACCGGCTCCGCGAGCTGGTCGTGGACTCCTGGATGCTGCGCACCACCGCGACGCACCGGAAGGAGTGGGCCGCGGCATCCGGTCACTGAGGATCCGACCGCCTGCGGCGAGGCGTCCGCTGAGGGCGTAGGTCGGGTATTGGCGGTGTGTCGGGGGTTCGGTCTAGCCTGAATCCGCTCCCATCGACCGCCGTCCGCGGCATCCCGGTCTTCGTGGAGCCTCGACATCCATCGGAGACGCTCGTGCTCGTAAAACTCCTCACCCGCTATCTGTCCCGGTATCGCGCGCTGCTCGCCGGCGTGCTCCTCTTCCAGTTCATCGCCGCCATCGCCTCGCTGTTCCTGCCTCGGCTGAACGCCGACATCATCGACAAGGGCGTCGCCACCGGCGACACGAACTTCATCTGGACGACCGGGTCGTTCATGCTCGCGATCTCGCTCGGGCAGATCATCGCCTCGGTCGTGGCGACCTATTTCGCCGCGCGCGCCGCGATGAGCGTCGGCCGCGACATCCGGCTCGACGTCTACGGGAAGGTCAGCGGGTTCTCAGAGCGCGAGGTCTCGAAGTTCGGCCCCGGGTCGCTCATCACGCGCAACACGAACGACGTCCAGCAGGTGCAGATGCTCGCCATGATGGGCGCCACCATGCTCGTCAGCGCTCCGCTGCTGGCCATCGGCGGCATCGTCATGGCGCTGCAGCAGGACGTCGGGCTCAGCTGGCTGATCGCCGTCGCCGTGCCGCTGCTGCTCATCATCGTCGCGCTCATCATCAGCCGCATGGTTCCGCTGTTCCGCAGCTTCCAGATCAAGCTCGACGCCGTCAACCGCGTGCTGCGCGAGCAGCTCACGGGCGTCCGCGTGGTGCGCGCCTTCGTCCGCGAGGAGATCGAGGAGGAGCGCTTCCGCGGCGCCAACACCGACATCATGGTCGTCGGGCGCAAGGTCGGATCGCTCTTCGTGCTGATGTTCCCCGTCGCGATGCTGGTGCTCAACGTCACGGTCGTCGGGGTCATCTGGTTCGGCGGCATCCAGGTCGACCAGGGCGGCGTCGAGATCGGCACGCTCTTCGCCTTCATGCAGTACGTCGGTCAGATCCTGATGGGCGTGCTCATGGCGACCTTCATGACGATCATGATCCCCCGCGCGGCCGTGTCGGCCGAGCGCATCGGCGAGGTGCTGGCCAGCGAGTCGACCCTCACGCGCCCCGAGAACCCGATCAGCGTGTTCAGCGAGCCCGGCACCGTGCAGTTCGACGGCGTCGAGTTCACCTACCCGGGCGCCGAGTCCCCCGTCATCAAGGGCATCAGCTTCGGCGCGGCCCGCGGCGAGACGGTCGCCATCGTGGGCTCCACGGGCGCGGGCAAGACCACGCTCGTCTCCCTGCTGCCCCGGCTCTTCGACGTCACGGGCGGCGAGGTCCGGGTCGGCGGCGTCGACGTGCGCCAGGCCGATCTCGATCACCTGTGGAAGCGGATCGGCCTGGTGCCCCAGCGGCCCTTCCTGTTCAGCGGCACGATCGCCTCGAACCTGCGATTCGGGCGGGAGGAGGCCACTGACGAGGAGCTGTGGGCGGCTCTCGACATCGCCCAGGGCCGCGACTTCGTGGAGAAGATGGACAAGCAGCTCGACGCGGTGATCGCGCAGGGCGGCACGAACGTGTCCGGCGGTCAGCGTCAGCGCCTGGCCATCGCCCGCGCGATCGTGCACCAGCCCGACATCCTGATCTTCGACGACTCGTTCTCGGCGCTCGACCTCACGACCGACGCGAGACTCCGGCAGGCGCTCTGGCGCGAACTGCCCGACACGACGAAGATCGTCGTCGCGCAGCGCGTATCGACGATCACGGAGGCCGACCGCATCGTGGTGCTGGAGGACGGCCGGATGGTGGGCCTCGGCACGCACGAGGAGCTGTTGAAGGACAGCGAGACCTACCGCGAGATCGTCCAGTCGCAGCTGGGGGTGGAGGCATGAGCGCCGCCGACGCACTGACCGAGGAGGAGCGCCTCGAACTCGAGCTGGCCGAGCAGGCCCGGCAGACCTCAGGCGACTGGGACAGCGTCAAGCCCGGAAAAGCCGACAACTTCGGCAAGAGCTTCGGCCGTCTGGTCGGTCTCCTGAAGCCGCACGCCGCCGCCTTCGTGTTCGTCTCGATCCTCGGGGCGATCGGCGTCTTCCTCTCGGTCATCGCCCCGAAGGTGCTGGGCGAGGCGACGAACATCATCTTCGAGGGCGTCATCTCCCGCACGCTGGGCGACCAGTTCCCGTCCGGCACGTCGCAGGCCGACGTCGTCTCGGCTCTCCAGTCGGCCGGCCAGGGCGACTTCGCGAACGTCGTCAGCGGCTTCAGCGAGTTCCAGGTCGGCGCGGGCGTCGACTTCGACCGCCTGCGCATGGTGGTCGTGGCCGTGCTCGCGATCTACGTGGCGTCGGCGTTCCTCGGCTGGATCCAGGGCTACGTCATCAACGTGATCATGGTGCGCGCGATGTGGAGCCTGCGCGAGCAGGTCGAGGCGAAGATCAACCGCCTGCCGCTGGCGTACTTCGACAAGGTGCAGCGCGGCGAGCTCATCTCGCGCGTGACGAACGACATCGACAACATCACCCAGACCATGCAGCAGTCGCTGTCGTCTGTGGTGACGTCGGTGCTCACCGTCGTCGGTGTGCTCATCATGATGTTCTCGATCTCCTGGCAGCTCGCGATCGTCGCGCTCATCTCGCTCCCGCTGATGGCCGTCATCTTCGGCGTGATCGGGCCGCAGTCGCAGAAGGCCTTCGGCATCCAGTGGCGCAAGGTCGGCCGCCTGAACGCGCGCGTCGAGGAGTCCTTCTCCGGACACGCCCTCGTCAAGGTCTTCGGCCGCGAGGAGGACTCGCGCAAGAAGTTCGAGGCGGAGAACGAGGAGCTCTACGAGGCGAGCTTCAAGGCGCAGTTCCTGTCCGGCATGATCATGCCGGGCATGATGTTCATCGGAAACCTCACCTACGTCGGCATCGCCGTCCTGGGAGCCCTGCAGGTTGCGGGCGGCACGCTCCGACTCGGTGACGTGCAGGCCTTCATCCAGTACTCGCAGCAGTTCACCCAGCCGCTCTCGCAGCTGGGCGGCATGGCCGCGGTCGTGCAGTCCGGCACCGCGTCGGCGGAGCGCGTCTTCGAGCTGCTCGACGCCGAGGAGCAGGAGCCGGATGCCGCGGACGCCCCGCGTCCCGCGCACGGCGAGGGCGTCATCGAGTTCGAGAATGTCCGCTTCTCGTACACGCCCGAGCGCCCGCTCATCACCGACCTGTCCTTCCGCGTCGAGCCCGGGCAGACGGTGGCGATCGTCGGCCCGACCGGCGCGGGCAAGACGACGCTGGTGAACCTCATCATGCGGTTCTACGAGCTCGACGGCGGTCGTATCCTGCTCGACGGGCAGGACATCGCCGAGCTCACCCGCGACGACGTGCGCTCGCGCACCGGCATGGTGCTGCAGGACCCGTGGCTGTTCGCCGGCACGATCCGCGACAACATCCGGTACGGCCGCGAGAGCGCGACCGACGAGGAGATCGTCGAGGCCGCCGTCGCGACCCGCGTCGACAAGTTCGTGCACTCCCTGCCGGAGGGCTACGACACCGTGCTCGACGAGGACGCGTCGAACGTGTCCGCGGGCGAGAAGCAGCTCATCACGATCGCCCGCGCGTTCGTGGCGCAGCCGTCGGTGCTGATCCTCGACGAGGCCACCTCGTCGGTCGACACCCGCACCGAGCTGCTCCTGCAGCACGCGATGGCGGCGCTCCGCGAGGGACGCACGTCGTTCGTGATCGCGCACCGCCTGTCGACGATCCGCGACGCCGACCTCATCCTCGTGATGGAGCACGGCGACATCGTCGAGAAGGGCTCGCACGCCGAGCTCATCGCCGCGCAGGGTGCGTACTGGCGGCTCTACCAGTCCCAGTTCGAGCAGGCCGCGCACGACGTCGACACCGACGGGGCCACGCCGTCGACGTCGCCCTCGGACGCGCCCGACACGGCGACCGAGGCCGCGATCGCCGGCGCCACGGGCATCGCGCCGTCCGCGAGCTGACACGGGCGAAGAGGGGCGGATGCTGCGGCATCCGCCCCTCTTCTGTTGTCAGGTCGCGGCTCGGCGTGACGTTCGTCGTCGGGTCGCGGCTCAGCGCGACGTCTGCACGACCGGTGGTGCGGGTGCGGCCGGATGGGGCGTTTGGGGCGCCGCGGGGTCACGTCGGTCGTGCGGACCTCGCGGCACAGGCTCGCCCATCACGCTCATCGAGAGCGCGCCGCGAGTCGAACTCCCGTCAGGCGCCCAGCAGCCCGGCCAGCACCAGCACCGCGCCGACGATCGTCGACACGGCCGCGGTCACGGCCCATCCGCGCCTCACCAGCCACATCCGCAGCCGCTCACGCCGCGCATCACCGATCACCAGCACCACGACCAGCGCGAGTGACGCCACGACCGCGATCAGCGCCACGAGCGCCAGCAGCGGGCCGATCGGCCGGTCGGGTTCGGCGGCGATGGCGAGGCCTGCCGCGATCAGCAGCAGCAGGTTCTTCGGATTCAGCGCCGACTGGAAGAAGCCGAGCGCGAAGCCCAGCCCGAAGGTCGCGCTGTCCGCCCCACGCAGCCAGGTCGGCGGCTCGGGCTCGTCGGCGTCCCGAGGCCGCGCCCACCACGCGCGCAGCGCGAGCAGCAGGAGCAGCACGCCCGCGACGACGTGGATGGTGCCGCGGGCCGAGGCTGCAGCATCCCGATCGGGAGGAAGCACGACCGCGAAGAACCCCACCACGGCCAGCACGATGACCACGCCGAGCGCCCAGCCGAAGAGCAACCCCCCGGCGGCGCCGCGCGCGCGGCGACTGCGCAGCAGCAGGACGAGGGTCACCAGCGCCATCGGGCTCAGCGCGACGCCGAGCGCCGACGGCAGCGCGAGGAGCTCGGTCACGCGGGATCGAGGCGCAGCACGGTGGCGGACTCGCCGACGGCCAGATCGTCGACGACCCGCAGGGTGCGCGCGAGGGCGTCGACGTCGCCGATGACGGTGCCGAAGCGCTCCCGGTCGGAGCACACGGCCGTCACGGTGACGAAGTGGGTGCCGGTGTCCCAGGTGTAGGTGGCGAACGGCGGCGTGCGCGGCTCGGGCGGCAGCGGCATCGCCAGCTTCTCGCCGACGCCGAGGTGGGTTCCGCGGAAGTTCTCGGTGTCGTCGTACTCCATGGGCATCATCGCCCGTGCCGTGCGCAGCTGCGGGGTCGCGACCTGGAGCTGGGCGACCACGACGAGCAGGTCGGGGTCGGACTTCCACACCCACGCGAGCACCCGTCCCGCCGCCCGGCGCATGAGGAACGGCGCCGCCTGGCTCATCGCCCAGGCGGCCACGCCTCCGCCGGGACGCCCCTCGGCGCCGACGGCGAGGCCGGCCTGACCCAGCAGCATCCGGATCGCCTTCTTCCGGTGGCGACGCCCGCGCAGGCCGAGGGAGTCGGTGACCGGCACCCACCGGCCCGGATCAGCGTCGGCCTGGAGTCGTGGCATGCCACCAGCGTACGGGGCGGCCGCAGGGAGGGCGGATGGGCGCCGCTGCGGCCCGTCCGCCGGGCGCCCCCGGAGCCCTCGGGTAGAGTCGGGGTGCGAATGCAGCACCTCGTGCGACCCCGTTCCCGCCGCAGAGATAGGCATCAGCAGCCCGTGAGCACCCCCGCGACGCCCGCCCCCGACGCGCGACCCGCCGACGACCGTCGGCCCCTGCGCGTCCTGATCGGCGCCGACACCTTCCTGCCCCACGTCAACGGCGCGGCCCGCTTCGCCGAGCGCCTCGCCGCGGGCCTGGTCGCCCGCGGCCACGACGTGCACGTGATGGCTCCGAGCGACGGTCACCGCAATCACGGCCGATTCACCGAGGTCATCGAGGGGCAGCCGATGACCATGCACCGACTCCCGTCGTACCGGTACGCCCCGCACGACTGGCTCACCTTCGTGTGGCCGTGGCGGGTCAAGCACTACGCGCGCCGGATCCTCGACGACATCAAGCCCGACGTCGTGCACATCCAGTCGCACATCGTGATCGGCCGAGGGCTGGCCCGTGAGGCGCACAAGCGCGGCATCCCCATCATCGCGACGAACCACGTGATGGCCGAGAACATCGTCGACTTCACCACCCTCCCGCCCGTGCTGGACAAGATCGTCGTCAAGCTCGCCTGGGATGACGCGAAGCGCACCTTCGACCTCACCCGCGCCGTGACGACGCCCACGCGCAAGGCCGCCGACTTCCTGGAGCGCACCGTCGACATCCGCGGCGTGATCCCGATCAGCTGCGGCATCGACGCGACGAACTACACGCCCGACCTCACGCCGCGTGACGCGAACCGCATCGTGTTCGTCGGCCGCCTCACCACCGAGAAGCACATCGAGCTCGTGCTGCGGGCGATGGCGCGGCTCGATCCCGCGCTCGACACGACGTTCGACATCGTCGGCGGCGGCGATCAGCGCAAGAACCTCGAGCAGCTCACGCACCAGCTCGGCCTCGACGACCGCGTGACCTTCCACGGGCGCACGTCCGAAGACGACCTCCGCGCGCTCCTCTCCCGCGCGAGCGTCTTCGCCATCGCCTCGATCGCCGAGCTGCAGTCCATCGCGACCATGGAGGCGATGGCGTCCGGACTCCCGATCGTCGCGGCCGACGCGGTCGCCCTCCCGCACCTCGTGCAGCACGGCGAGAACGGCTACCTGTTCCAGCCGGGCAACGTCGAGGAGCTCACGGCCCGTCTCACCGACGTGCTGACGGCGAGCCCCGAGGAGCGGCTCCGCATGCAGCAGGCCTCTCTCGACGGCGTCGTCATCCACGACATCAACCGCACGCTCGACACCTTCGAGGCGCTCTACCGCGACGAACCGCTGCCGGGCTGAGGATGCACGTCGTCATGTTCGGCGACCAGCACGTCGAGACCTCGGGCGGCGCGCAGGTCTCGATGCGTCTGCAGCGTCGGTTCCTCGAGAAGGCCGGGCACACGGTCACCATCGTCGCGCCGGCACTGCACGGCGCGCGGGCGCGACAGACGGCTCCGGATGCTGCGTACCTCGACATCCCGTCGATGCCCATCACCCTCGACCGCGAGTACGCCCTCGTCTGGCCCGGCTCCCGCGCGGACCGCGTGATCGACGACCGGATGTCGCGGCGACCGCCGGTCGACATCGTGCACGTGCAGGCGGACTTCTGGGGGGCGTTCCTCGGCCACCGCTTCGCCCGCCGCCACGGCCTGCCGGTGGTGCACACGATGCACAACCGCGTCGACGTGGGGATCGAGGCGACCGCGCCCTTCCCCGGGCTCGTGCTCCGCGTGCTCAACGCCTGGCAGCGCCGAGCGCTCGGAGGCGCCCGCGGGCAGACCGACCGCGGGCGGGCCGGTGGCCGGCGAGCCGGTGGTGGCGCTCCGGCCGGTCGCGACGGCTGGGCGTTCCTCCGCACCTTCGCGAGGCGGTCGCAGGCCGTCACCACCCCCTCCGCCCATTTCGCCCGGCGGCTGGAGGGCCACGGCGCCGTGCCCGGCGGAACCGTCGGGGCGCGGGTCGACGTGGTCTGGAACGGCATCGACGACGACCTCCTCGACGAGGTGCTGCGCAGCACGCCCGACGAGCGCGCGCCGGGCCGGCCGCGCTTCGTCTGGGTGGGCCGGATGAGCCCCGAGAAGCGCCTGCTGCCCTTCCTCGAGGCCGTCGCGGCGTCGGGCGTCGACGCCGACGTCGAGGTGATCGGCGGCGGAGGACAGCTCGCCGCGGCGCGGCGACTCGTCGCGCGGACGCGGGGTGCGGCATCCGTCCGCTTCTCGGGCCGGCTGCCCTACGCCGAGACGCTCCGGCGCATCCGCGCTGCCGACGCGGTCGTGCAGACGTCGATCGGCTTCGAGACGCAGGGCATGACCATCTTCGAGGCGGCCGCGCTCGGCACCCCGGCCGTCGTGAGCGACCCCGACCTCGCCGGAGAGCTCGGCACCGGCTTCTGGGCGGTGGGCGGAGACGTGGATGCCGCGCCGCCCGCTTCCGACGCCTCGATCGGCGCGCTCGCCGCCACCGTGCGCGCGGCCGCCGCAGACATCTCCGCGGGTAACGCCGTGCAGCCGTCCGCGCGCGTGCGCGAGGAGTTCCGACAGTCCTCGCGCACGGCCTCGATGATCGACGTGTACCGCCGAGTGCTCGGCGCGGCCTGAGCCGGCCGGCTGGGACTCAGGAGTACGCGAGTCCCATCACGAGGGGGAACGCGAGGCCCACGGCGACGCCCACGAGTCCCGCGCTCGCGAGGCCGGTGCCGATGCCCGCGATCGCGCGCGGCCGATCGCGGATCACGAGCCCGATGACTCCGAAGACGAGTCCGGCGACCGAGAGCAGGCCTTGGACCGTCAGATTCACCACCGACAGGGCGCCGACGGCGGAAGGCGAGGTGTTCGCGATCGCGACGGCCTGGACGAAGACGAAGGCGAAGCTCCACAGCAGGGTCGCAGCTCCCAGGATGAGCGACACGAGTCCCGGGACGTTGCGGGTCGCCGGTCCGCGTCCGGTGGCCGGCGCGGTGGAGCCGAAGGTCGGCGGCGCGTAGCCGCGCGCGGGGCTCGGACGGGCGGGAGGGACGCCGTAGGGGCCGGCGGACGCCGGTCCGTCGGCGGGGCGCGGCGCGGAGGGCGGGGGAGTCGACATCGGTGGCCTCTTCTCGACTGCGGAGAAGGCCGAGTCTAGGGAGCCTCCCGCGATCAGGGCAGGCGGGTGCGGTCGGTGGGCACCTGGTGGTAGCCGTCGCGACGCAGCGCGACCGCGGTCTGGATGACGGCGACGACGGACAGGGCGGCGATGAGGATGACGATGAACATGGCAGGAACGCTACGCTTGCGCGGATTCGGCCACGACTGGCAGGATGGACATGAAGCGTCGGATTACTGCCAGTCCGCTCCGACGCGGGAGAGCGGGGAGTCGCCATGATGAAGTCCGTCGCCGTCATCGTCCAGAACGGGTTCGCGCCCTTCGAGTTCGGGCTCGCGTGCGAGGCGTTCGGACTCGACCGCTCGGACGACGGCATCCCGAACTTCGACTTCCGCATCGTCACTCCGCTGCCCGGAGTCGTCGCCAGCAACATGGGCTTCTCGATCAACGTCGAGCACGATCTGGCGTTCGCCGACGGGGCCGACCTCGTCGTCGTCACCCCGGTGCCGCGCGACGCGTGGGCGCAGATCGATCGCCGTGTCGCCGACGTGATCCGCCGCGCGCACGAGCGCGGTGCGTGGATCCTCACCGTGTGCAGCGGTGCGTTCGTCGTCGCCGCCTCCGGCATCCTCGACGGGCGTCGCGCCACCACGCACTGGATGTACGCCGACACGATGGCGCGCATGTATCCCGCGATCGAGGTCGACCCCGACGTGCTCTACGTGCAGGACGGACGCATCATCACGAGCGCCGGGACCGCCGCGGGACTGGACGCCTGCCTCCACCTGCTCCGCCAGGAGCTCGGCGCCGAGATGGCCAACGTCATCGCGCGCCGCATGGTCGTCCCGCCGCAGCGCGACGGAGGGCAGGCCCAGTTCATCGACAAGCCGCTGCCGGCCGTCGCCTCGCTGTCGCTCGCGCCGGTCACCGACTGGATGGTGGAGCACCTGCGCGAAGATCTGTCGGTCGACCAGCTCGCCGCCAAGGCCCACATGTCGCCGCGCACCTTCGCCCGGCGCTTCAAGGCCGACTTCGGCGCGACGCCCGCCGCGTGGCTGGCACGTCAGCGGCTGATCCACGCGCAGCGGCTCCTGGAGAAGACCGACCTCGGGCTCGACCGCATCGCGTGGGAGAGCGGCTTCGGCTCGGCCGCCGTCCTGCGCCAGAACTTCGCGCGCACGCTGGGCACCACGCCCACCGCCTACCGGGCGACGTTCAGCTGTCTGCGCGCGGAGGACGCCGCGTCGACGCCGGAGCTCGTGGCCTGACGCGCCCGGCGGCGTCTCGCAGGACGTCCTTGCCGCAGCATCCGTTCGCCTGATAAACTTGAGTCAGACAGGCTCAAGTTTGCAGGCGGCCTGCGGAGACTTCAGGAGAACACATGAACGCCACACAGCAGCCCGGGCAGGAGGAGGCGCAGAGCGCTCTGGAGCAGTTCGGGATCAACCTGACCGATCGCGCCCGCCAGGGCAAGCTCGACCCCGTCATCGGGCGGGACAGCGAGATCCGTCGCGTCAGCCAGGTGCTCACCCGGCGCACCAAGAACAACCCCGTGCTCATCGGCGAGCCCGGCGTCGGCAAGACGGCCGTCGTCGAGGGTCTCGCCCAGCGCATCGTCGCGGGAGACGTCGCGGAGTCGCTGAAGAACAAGGAGCTCGTCACGCTCGACATCTCGGCCCTGGTCGCCGGTGCGATGTACCGCGGGCAGTTCGAGGAGCGCCTCAAGAGCGTGCTCAAGGAGATCACCGAGTCCGACGGCCAGGTCATCACGTTCATCGACGAGCTGCACGTGCTCATGGGCGCGGGCGGCGGCGAGGGCTCGGTCGCGGCATCCAACATGCTCAAGCCCATGCTCGCGCGCGGTGAGCTGCGTCTCATCGGCGCGACCACCCTCAACGAGTACCGCGAGTTCATCGAGAAGGATGCCGCGCTCGAGCGCCGTTTCCAGCAGGTCTACGTCGGCGAGCCCACCGTCGAGGACACCGTCGCGATCCTCCGCGGACTCAAAGAGCGGTACGAGGCGCACCACAAGGTGGCGATCGCCGACGCGGCGCTGGTGGCCGCGGCATCCCTGTCGCATCGGTACATCCCATCGCGGCAGCTGCCCGACAAGGCGATCGACCTCATCGACGAAGCCGCCTCGCGGCTGCGCATGGAGATCGACTCCGCCCCGCTCGAGATCGACGAGCTGCGGCGCCACGTCGACCGGCTCAAGCTCGAGGAGCTCGCGCTCAAGCGAGAGAAGGACGCCGCCTCGAAGGAGCGACTGGCCGCGCTGCGCGAGACGCTCCGCACCGAGCAGGAGTGCCTCGGCGAGCTGCAGGCGCGGTGGGAGCGCGAGCGCGCGTCGCTGAACCGCGTCGGCGACCTCAAGACGAAGCTCGACGCCGCCCGCATGGAGGCCGAGCGCGCGCAGCGCGAGGGCAACCTCGAGAAGGCCTCGCGGCTGCTGTACGCCGAGATCCCGGCGCTGGAGCGGCAGCTCGTCGACGCCGAGCGCGAGGAGCCCGCCGGCGACCGCATGGTCAACGACCAGGTGACCGACGAGGACATCGCCGCGGTCATCGCCGCGTGGACGGGCATCCCCGTGGGCCGGCTGCTGCAGGGCGAGACCGAGAAGCTCCTGCACCTCGAGGCCGAGCTCGGCAAGCGCCTGATCGGGCAGAAAGACGCTGTGAAGGCGGTGTCCGACGCGGTCCGCCGCTCGCGCGCGGGCATCAGCGACCCGGATCGTCCGACCGGCTCGTTCCTCTTCCTCGGACCGACGGGCGTCGGCAAGACCGAGCTCGCGAAGTCGCTCGCCGACTTCCTCTTCGACGACGAGCACGCCATGGTGCGCATCGACATGTCGGAGTACGGCGAGAAGCACTCGGTCTCGCGCCTCGTCGGTGCGCCTCCGGGCTACATCGGCTACGAGCAGGGTGGACAGCTGACCGAGGCGGTGCGCCGTCGGCCCTACTCCGTCGTGCTGCTCGATGAGGTCGAGAAGGCGCATCCCGAGGTCTTCGACGTGCTGCTGCAGGTCATGGACGACGGGCGCCTCACCGACGGCCAGGGCCGCACGGTGGACTTCAAGAACGTGCTGCTGATCCTCACCTCGAACCTCGGGTCGCCGATCCTCATCGATCCGACGCTGTCGATCGACCAGAAGCGCGAGTCGGTGAACGCGCTGGTGCGCCAGGCGTTCAAGCCGGAGTTCATCAACAGGCTCGACGACATCGTCATCTTCCAGGCCCTCACGCAGGACGATCTCGCCCAGATCGTCGAGCTCAGTGTGTTCGCGCTCCAGCGGCGGCTGCGCGACCGGCGGCTCGCGCTGGCCGTCACCCCCGACGCGCGCGCCTGGCTCGCCGAGCGCGGCTACGATCCGCTCTTCGGAGCGCGGCCGCTGCGGCGCCTCATCCAGTCCGAGATCCAGGACCGCCTCGCGATGGCGATCCTCGGCGGACGCGTGCACGACGGCGACGTCGTGCGGGTGGATGTCGCGGCCGACGGCTCCACGCTGGCTCTGACCAGCGACGGGCCGGGCGCGCCGGAGCCCGACGACAGCGACGACGACGTGATCGAGGCGATCCTCGAGGAGGACTGAGCCGCCATTGCGGCGCGTGTGGCGCGTCGGCGCGTGTCGCGCGTGTTGCGCGCGCGGCGCGTCTGCGCGTGCGGATCGGGAGGACATGTGCGAAAGGGGAGGGCGGATGCTGCGGCATCCTCCTCCTTTTCTGCACAACTCCTCAGCATCTGCACGGCGGCGCGCGGGGTCGGAGCGGGCTAGCGTCGGGATATGACTGCCGCGCCCTCGCCGCTCCGGGTGGCCGGCGTGCTGTGGCGCTCGACGCATCCCGGACCGAGCGTCGTGGTCACGGCGATCGCGGTGGTGCTGGGCTCCGCCGCCGGGCTCGACCTCTGGCGCATCGCCGTGCTCGGCGCCGCGATCCTGCTCGGCCAGCTGTCGGTCGGTCTCTCCAACGACGCCTTCGACGCCGCCCGCGACCGGGCCAACGCGCGGGCGGACAAGCCGCTCGCCCGCGGTGACGTCGCCGTCCGCACCGCGTGGATCGCCGCCGGTGCGACGGTCGCTGCGGCGCTCGTGCTGTCGGCGGTGCTCGGAATCGGGATGCTGGTGGCCCACCTCATCGCGCTCGCCTCGGCGTGGGCGTACAACGCGCGCCTCAAGGCGACGCCGGTGTCCGTGCTGCCGTTCATCGTGAGCTTCGGTCTGCTGCCGTCGCTCGTCACCCTGTCCGCCGCCGATCCGCGCCTCGCACCGGCGTGGGCGTGGGTCGCGGGCGGCGCGATCGGCGTCGCCATCCATCTCACGAACGTGCTGCCCGACCTCGACGACGACGCCCGCACCGGCATCCGCGGTCTCCCGCACCGCCTCGGCCGCACCGTGTCGGCCGTCATCGCCGCGCTGGCGCTCGTCGCGGGAGCGGTCGCCGTGCTCGCCGGCCCGACATCGCCGTCGACCCTCGGCTGGATCGTCTTCGCCCTGGCCGCCGCGCTCGCCGTCGCCGGACTCATCCTCGCGCTCGTTCGCCCGCCGGGCCGCGCGGTGTTCCGGCTGGTCATGCTCGCGGCGCTGCTGTTGTGCGTGCAGCTGGCGGTGACGGGTCAGTCGCTCGTCGGCTGAGGCGGTGTTGCGGTGTTGCGGTGTCGCGGTGTTGCGGTGTTCACCTGACGCGTTCTGCTCGTATGCCGCGTGGGTGGCGACATCGCGCGTCAGGTGGCGGCGATGGGCGGCGCGGATGATGCGGGCTCAGCGCGTGGGCGGGCGTCGGGTCGCGTTCACCTGACGCGTTCTGCTCGTGTCCTGCGGGGGTGACCGCAACGCGCGTCAGGTGGCGGCGATGGGCCTGCGGGGATGTTGCGGGCTTAGCGCGCGCGGCGCGGGCGGCGCGGTTGCCGCGGGCTCAGCGCGCGCGGCAGTTCGGGCCGCGTTCACCTGTCACGTTCTGCTCGTATCCCGCGGCGGTGACAGCAACTCGCGTCAGGTGACGGCGATGGGCGGCGCGGATGATGCGTGCCCAGCGCGCGGGCGGGCGTCGGGCCGTGTCCACCTGACGCGTCCTGCTCCTATTCCGCGCGGGTGGCGACATCGCGCGTTAGGTGGCGGCGGCGGGTCGAGGGGCTACTGCGGGCTCAGCGCGCGCGGCAGTACGCGCCGCGTTCACCTGACGCGTCCTGCTCGTATCCCGCGCGGGTGGCGACATCGCGCGTCAGGTGACGGCGAACAGGCGGATGCCGCGACCCACCATGCCGCGACCCACCATGCCGCGACCCACCCCGGCGCGGAACGCTCAGGCGTCGGCGTCCAGGCCCATGGCATAGGCCGACGCGAAGAAGCCGCCGACGGGTCGGGCGAGCGCGAGGCGGAGCGCGAGGCGGCGCGCGGCGTCGGCCGCGGACGTAAGTGGGCGGCCGAGGGCCGTGTTGACGGCGGCGAGCCGGGCGGCGGTGCCCGCGGAGCGGACGCGGCGCCGCTCCCACCGCCGGAGCTCCTCGTCGGGGGCTGTGCCCGAGCGGATCCAGCGCGTCAGCAGGGGGGCCAGGGTCGCAGCATCCAGGAGTCCGAGGTTCATCCCCTGCCCGCCGATCGGGCTCACCTCGTGCGCGGCATCGCCGATCGCGAAGACGCGGCCGCGGCGCAGCGCCGGCGCGACGACACGGCGCACGCCGAACGAGCTCGCCTCGGTGACGGCCGCCGCGGCGACCCGGTCGCCCCGGCGCGCGACGGACTCGGCCAGACGCGCGGCGCGGGCGGCGGGCTCGTCGTCTTCGGGGCGGGAATCCCACGCGACGACCCGGCGGCGCGCGCCGGGCAGCGGGAACGACTCCATCACCCCCGTGCCGTCGATGTCGACGATCGCGACGTCGTGGTCGGGTCGGTCTCCGGTGTCGACGTCGGCCATCAGGTAGCGGTCGGGATAGACGTGCGTCGGGATGCTGCGGTACACCAGGTCGCGGCCGCTCCAGCCCGTCGCGACCACGACGACGCGCGCATCCAATGAGGCCGTGCCCGCCGGATCGCCGAACCGGACCTCGGCACGGTCGTCGCGCGAGTGCACCGAGGTGACGGCGGCAGCGCGCCGCGGAGCGGGCGCGTGGGCGGCGAGCACTCGCTCGGTCGCCGCCTGGGGGAGCGTCGCGACGAAGGGGAAGCGCGTGGACAGCCGGTCGAACCGCACGACGCCGAGCGTGCGCCCCGCCGAACGGGCCTCGCCGCGGCCGACCCGCACAGCGTCGTGCAGCAGGTCGTCGGTGATGCCGCTCCCCTCGAGCGCGGCCAGCACCGGCGCGTGGACGCCGATCGCCCGGGTGCCGGCACCCGCGGCATCCCGTCGCTCGAGCACCTGCACGTCGAGGCCGTCCTTCGCGAGCAGACCGGCGAGCACGAGACCGACCGGTCCTGCTCCGACCACCGCGACGTCATGCACGCGCACAGCCTCTCATTCCGACGACCCCGTCGTCACGGCCGCCGGTCACGACGACCGGGAGCCGGCCGCGGCGCCCTCGGCCACGGCGAGCACCCGGAGCGGCACCGGCCGCTCGATCCGCCAGCCGGGGAGGGCCGCCGCGAGCTCATCGGATCGGTAGCTGCGGCGGATCGAGCGGAGGCCGTCGGTGCGCAGGAACGTGCCCGGTGCGAGGGGCGTGATGCCGACGGCGTAGAGCGCGTAGGCCGTGCGACTGCGCTCGATGTCGGCGTGCAGCACGAGACCGGCCGACAGGGCGCGGGAGTCGGTCGTGAAGCTCGTCAGCTCGTCTGCTGCCAGGTGGTGCAGCACGTGGTTCGACAGCACGACGTCGAAGCGTGCGCCCTCGCGGACGAGGGTCGCGGAGTCGGTGCTCCGGAACTCGACGCCGGAACCGCGGCGCTCGCCCGCGACCTCGAGTGCCCGCGGATCCGGATCGACGCCGAGCCACGAGGCGTCGAAGCCGTCGGCGTGGGCGAGCCGCGCGAGGCGGACGACGACGTCGCCTCCGCCGCAGCCCAGGTCGAGGACGCGCGCGGGTCTGCCGAGCGACTCCAGCAGCGGTCGCAGATGCCGGCGGTAGACGGTGTCCCACCCGGAGATCAGCCGGTTCACCGTGTCGAAGCGGCGCAGCGTCGCACGCAGGCGATCGGGGTCGCAGTCCGGATCGTCCATCAGCTCGCGGAGCCGGACATCCCGTTCGCGGAGAGTCATGCCGCAGGCGGCATGTGCTTCACGGCGAGCAGCGACTCGACCGTCAGCCCCGGCCCGAACGCGAGCCCGGCGATGCGGGCGTCATCGCCGAGGGCCGCGTCGGCCAGCAGGTCGCGGAGGATGAAGAGGATCGTCGCGCTCGACATGTTGCCCGCCTGCTGCAGCACCGCCCGCGACGCCGCCAGGGCGGCCGGGTCGAGCGACAGGGAGGATTCGACGCGATCCAGGATGCTGCGACCGCCCGGGTGCACGGCCCAGGCGTCCACGCCCCATGGCCGCTCGTCGCCGGGTGCGGCATCCAGGAATCCGGTCACGACGTCGAGGATCTCGCGTCCGATGATGCGCGGCACCTCGGCCGTGAGGGTCATCTCGAAGCCCTCGTCGCCGATGAGCCAGACCATGTCGGTCTCGCCCTCACTCGTGACGCTGGTGCCGAAGCGCTCCAGCTCGAGGCTCGGACCGGATCCGGATCGGCCGGAGACGACCGCGGCGGCCGCGCCGTCGGCGAAGACCGACGAGGCGACGATCTGGTCGGGTTCGGTGCTGGAGCGGATGTGCAGCGAGCACAGCTCCGCGCAGACCACGAGCACGACGGCGTCGGGCCGGGAGGCGCAGATGTGCGACGCGGTGCGCAGCGCGGGGAAGGCCGCGGCGCAGCCGAGGAAGCCGAGGTGGTAGCGCTCGACCGTCGCGGGGAGTCCGAGGTCGCGGATGAGCCGGTAGTCGGGACCGGGCGCGAAGAATCCGGTGCACGACGCCGTCACGACGTGCGTCACGGCGTCGGCGGTGATGCCCGCCCCGGTCAGCGCCGCACGCGCGGCCTCCGCGAAGAGCGCGGGCGCCTCGGCGGCATAGACCGCGTTGCGGACGCCCGTCGACGGCGCCTGGAGCACGCCGTCGGCCGAGACGAAGACGTCGCGACCGTGCGTGCCGCCGTCGGCCAGCTCGGTGACCACGGTGTGCCGCCGCTCGATCGCCGCCGCGTCGAAGGCGGCGTGGACGAGCCGGGAGGCGAGGCGGTCGTAGCCGGGCTGGCGGGCGAAGAAGTCGCGCATGTCATCCTGCTCGATCGTCGTCTGCGGCAGGGCGGTGCCGATCGACAGGATGTGCGCGGTCATGCTTCACCTTAGGCACGCCTGGCGGACCTTCGGACCAGGGTGGCGCCGGGAGCGCGGTCGGGCTACGCCTCGGAGGAGAGCGCCCGGCCCGCCGGCCCGAGGCGCGGAGCCGGCGCGGGGTTCACGTGCCGATGGCGCGGGACCCCGCGGGCTGCGGCAGGCCGCGGCGGGCGATGTCGGGCCGCGCATACCGCGTCAGGCCGCGAGGATGCTCTCGGCCAGCGGGCGGCGCACCCGAGGGGCGACCTCGCGCTCGCGGAGCGCGTCGGAGAGCTGGGCTGCGTCGCCGACCGGGCCGACGGCGATGACGACGGTCGGGCTGAAGCGCTCGTCCAGGTCGAAGGCGGCGCGGACGGCGTCGCGGTCGAAGCCGCCCATCTGGTGGACGTGGAGCCCGTCGTGGTGCGCCTGCACGCTGAAGTGCGCGACGGCCTGTCCGAGGTCGTAGGCCGCGAAGGCGAGGGGCCGGCCGTCCGCCGACTCGGTCTCGGCCACCGCGACGACGAGAGCGGCGGCATCGCCGGCCCACTCGCGGTTGAAGCCGACCAGCGAGTCCACGACGAGGCGGTGGTTCTCGGTGCCGCGCCGGGCGACGATGAAGCGCCACGGCTGGGAGTTGTTGGCCGACGGCGACCAGCGTGCGGCCTCCAGCGCGCTCGCGAGGGCGGCCTCGTCGACCGGCGCGACGCTGTCGAAGGCGCGCGGGCTCCAGCGCGCGGCGAGCACGTCCAGCACGGGGCTGTCGGTGACGGCGGTGCGGTCGAGGGTGGGGGAGTTCGCGTTCATGGCGCTTCCTTCTGATGGATGACGGGGAGGCGCCGTTGCCACCGAGGATAAAACACTATGCGGCTGAATCTATTCCCGTCGCCATGAGTCCCCCCGTGACGCGCGGCCACCGTAGACAGTGGTCGGTCGCAGGAGCACAGTGGACGTGGAGGGCGGGCGGCCGCCCGGAGGAGGACGACATGTTCAGTGCGGAACGGGCTTTCAGCGGCTTCTCGGTCGACGACATCGAGGCGGCGCAGCGCTTCTACGGCGAGACCCTCGGACTCGACGTGCGCAAGGACGACATGGGCTTCCTCGTCCTCCACCTGCCGACCGGATCGGACGTGCTGATCTACAGCAAGCCGAACCACGAGCCGGCCTCGTTCACGATCCTGAACTTCCCCGTCGACGACGTGGACGCGGTGGTCGACGACCTCAACAGCCGCGGCATCGTCACGAAGATCTACGACGACAGCGAGGGCGACACCGACGAGAAGGGCATCTCGCGCGGCTGGGGTCCTGACATCGCGTGGTTCCGCGACCCCGCCGGCAACGTGCTCTCGGTGCTCAAGACCGACTGAGCCTTCCGTCAGGCCGCGACGACTCCCGGCACGTCCTCCAGCGACCGATAGACGGGGATGCCGCGGCTCTCGGCGATCGCGACGTCCTGGTCTGCTCCCCGGGAGGCGCCCGGAAGGCGCAGCACCGCGTCGCAGTGCTGCAGGAGCCGCTCGGCCGTCGGATACATCACCGAGGCGGCCAGCGGGTCGCCCGGACCTGACGCGCCCGCGCTGGACAGCACCGGCAGCGCCACCCACTCGCCGATCATCGGCACGTGGCCGGCCCGGAAGATCGGCCACGCCGCCTCTTCGAGTCGGGCCAGGTTCTCGGCCATCAGGGCGGGGTCGCCACCGGTGCCGGACGCGTAGGGGCCGGCGATCAGGATCATCAGGGGTGCGGTCATGTCGGTTACACTACGACACAACGTGCACAAACCGGAAGGAACGCGAATGCTGGCCGCTGCGCGCAAGGATCTTCTGCTCGACCGACTCCGCCGTGACGGGCGGCTCATCGCGAAGGACCTCGCCCGTGAGCTGGGACTCTCCGAGGACAGCATCCGCCGGGACCTCCGCGAACTGGATGCCGCGGGCCTGGCCGTCCGCGTCTACGGCGGCGCCCTCCCGGCCTCCCCCGCGGTCGCCGACCTCGCGGCGCGGGCGACCGTCGCGCCCGACAGTAAGCGACGGGTGGCCGCGGCCGCCGTGGCGCTCATCGAACCCGGCTCCGCGATCATCCTCGACGGCGGCACCACGGCTCTCGCCATGGTCGCGGCTCTCCCGACGTCGTTCGCGGGAACGGTCATCACCCACAGCCCGACGATCGCGTCCGCCCTCCTCGATCACGCCGCCGACGTCATCCTCATCGGCGGGCGCCTGTTCAAGCACTCCGGCGTCGCCTGCGGTGCCGCGGCGGTCGAGGCCGCGGGCCGCCTCAGCGCCGACGTCTTCTTCCTCGGGGTGACCGGCGTCCATGCCGCCGCGGGACTGACGACGGGCGATGAGGAGGAGGCCGCGATGAAGCGCGCGCTCTCCGCCCGCGCGGCGGAGACCTACGTGCTGGCGAGCGTCGAGAAGGTCGGCGCCGCCTCCCGCTACAGCGTCCTGCCGCTCGAGTCCGTCGCCGGAGTCATCACCGACGCCGACCCCGCGGGTCCGGCGCTTTCGGACCTCGCCGGCGCCGGGGTGCCGATCGTCGAGGCCTGAGGCCGCAGCATCCGTCCCGAGACGACGTGATCCGGCGTGACCCTCAGAGCTGGGGCCAGGATGCCGGACCGGGCGTTCCCGCCGGGTACTCCTCCAGCGGCACCTCGTTCTTCTGCCAGGCGTCGATCACGGGCTGCACGATGCGCCAGCACTGCTCGGCGGTGTCGCCGCGCACCGACAGGGTGGGATCGCCGTCGAGGATGCCCTGCAGCACCTCGGCGTAGGCGAGGAGCTCGCCCTCGCCGAACTCGGTCTCCAAGGCGACGCGGTCGAGCTCGAACGGGTCGCCGGGGCCGTTGACGTTGATCTCGAGCGCCATGCGGTCGGGTCCGAGGGTGAGGCGCAGCACTGTGGCGTCCGCCGAGCCCTCGAAGCCGCCGGGCAGGTGGGTGACCGGCTTGAAGCGGATGACGATCTCGCTGCGACGGTCGCCGAGGGCCTTGCCCGAGCGGAGGACGAAGGGCACTCCCGCCCAGCGCGAGGTCGCGATGCCCACCGTCATCTCGGCCAGCGTCTCGGTGCCGCGTGCCGGGTCCACGCCCTCCTCGTCGGCGTAGGCCGGCAGCGTGCGGTCGCCGATCGTGCCGGCGCCGTACCGGGCGCGGCGCGAGGAGGCGACGGCGTCGTCCTCCCACACGCTCGTCGCGCGCAGCACGACGGCCTTGGCGTCGCGGAGATCCATCGCGCCGAGCGTCGAGGGCGGATCCATGGCCACGACCGCCATCACCTGCAGCAGGTGGCTTTGGATCATGTCCACGAGCGCGCCCGCCTTGTCGTAGTACCCCGCGCGTCCCTCGAGGCCGAGCGCCTCGTCATAGCGGATGACGACCGACTCGATGTGCTCCGCCGACCAGGTCGGCTCGAAGATGCGGTTCGTGAAGCGCACGCCGAGCACGTTGAGCACCGTGGAGCGCCCGAGGAAGTGGTCGATGCGGTGCACCTGGTCTTCGGGCACGAGCCTGGTCAGCACCTGGTTGAGCGCGTGCGCGCTGGCCTCATCGGTGCCGAACGGCTTCTCGAGGGCGAGGATCAGCCCCTCGGGCAGCGTGACCTGCTCGAGCGCCACGCACGCCGTGGCCGCGACCGCCGGCGGCACCGCGAAGTAGAAGGCCGGACGGCCCTCGGCCATGGCCAGCAGCGCCCGCAGATCCTCGGGCTTCGTGATGTCCGACCTCCGGTACGTCGCGCCCGCGAGCACGGCGTCGACCGCGGACCCGCTCGCCTTCACCGTCGCGAACGACGCGGTCACGACCTCGCGCCATTTCGCGTCGTCCCAGTCGTCCATGCCGGCGCCGATGAGGCGGATCCCGCGCTCCGGCTCCCGCGTGAGCAGCTGCCCCAGCGCGGGCATGAGGAGGCGCGACGTGAGGTCGCCGGAGGCGCCGAGCACGATCAGCGTGGTCTGGGTGGCGGTCATGTCGCCACCCTATGCCGCGACGGCGTCGCCCCTCCACGACCCGTCGGGGTCCATCCGCGACGCACAGCCGATGCCGCGCCGGCGCATCGCCGACACACAGCGGACTCATCGGCGGGACCGGAGCCCGCGGCATCCGCACACTGTCAGACTCTGCCCATGGCTTCACCCATCGAGGACTACGCCGTCCTCAGCGACTGTCACACCGCCGCCCTCGTCTCGCGTGACGGCAGCATCGACTGGCTGTGCCTGCCGCGCTACGACTCCCCGTCGACCTTCGCCGCCCTGCTGGGCACGGAGGATCACGGACGGTGGATGCTGCGGCCCCGCGATGCGCATGCCACCAGCACCCGCGCCTACGACGGCGACGGGTTCGTGCTGCGGACGCGGTGGCAGACGCCCACGGGGGTCGCGGAGGTGCTCGACGTGATGCCGTACGGCGATCGCCGGGCCGATGTGATCCGGCGGATCCGCGGCGTCTCGGGCACCGTGGAGTTCCGCCAGGAGGTGCGGGTGCGTTTCGACTACGCGCGCGCGATGCCGTGGATGCGCCAGGCCGGCACCGACGACGATCCGCTGCTCATCGCGATCGCGGGACCGGATGCCCTGGTGTTCCGCGGGGCGGCGCTGCACGCGGTCGACCACGCCCACGCCGGCACCGTGACCGTCGGCGAGGGCGACACGGTCGATCTGACGATGACCTGGTATCCGTCGCACCGGGAGATCCCCGATCCGGTCGACGTCGACGCCGCCTTCGCCACGACCGACGCCTGGTGGGCGGCCTGGGCCGGCCGCATCCGGCACACCGGCCCCTACCGCGACGAGGTCGTGCGCTCGCTGCTGGTGCTGCGTGCGCTCACGCACGAGGACACGGGCGGCATCGTCGCGGCCGCGACCACGTCGCTGCCGGAGGACTTCGGCGGCGTGCGCAACTGGGACTACCGCTACGTCTGGCTGCGGGATGCGTCGCTGACGCTCGAGGCGCTGCTGGAGCACGGGTTCACCGGAGAGGCGGCGATGTGGCGGAGGTGGCTGCTGCGCGCGATCGCGGGCGATCCGGCCGACGTGCAGATCATGTACGGGCTCGCGGGGGAGCGCGACCTCGAGGAGCGCGTGCTGCCGAACCTCCCCGGCTACGACGGCGCCGCGCCCGTGCGGATCGGCAACGGCGCGGTGACCCAGTACCAGGCGGACGTGATGGGCGAGGTGATGCTCGCGCTCGAGGCCGCGCGCAACGCCGGCGTCGACGAGGGGGCGTACTCCTGGCCGCTGCAACGCGCTCTGCTCGGCTACGTCGAGGAGAACATGGCCCGCCCCGACAACGGCATCTGGGAGATGCGGGGCGACCCGCGCATGTTCACGTACTCGCGCGTCATGATCTGGGCCGCCTTCGACCGCGGCGCCCGCGCGGTGCGCGAGCACGGACTCGACGGTCCCGCCGACCGGTGGGAGGAGCTGCGCGAGCGGATGCGGGCGGAGATCGACGAACAGGGCTACGACGCCGAACGCGGCCACTTCGTGCAGGCCTACGGCTCGCCCGAGGTGGACGCCGCGCTGCTGATGCTCCCGCAGGTCGGCTACTGCGCCGCCGACGACGCCCGGATGCTGGGAACCGTCGACGAGATCGAGAAGCGCCTGATGCGCGACGGCCTCCTGCACCGGTATCGCACGCAGTCGGACGTCGACGGACTGCCGGGCGACGAGCATCCGTTCCTGGCCTGCTCGTTCTGGCTCGTCGAGCAGTACGCCGCCAGCAACCGCCTCGACGACGCGGAGGCACTGATGGACCGCCTGTGCGGGCTGGCGAACGACGTGGGGCTGCTGTCGGAGGAGTACGACGTCACCCTGCAGCGTCACGCCGGCAACACCCCGCAGGCCCTGTCGCACCTGGCGCTCGTGCGGGCCGCCGACGCGCTCGCCGGCGTCCAGCCCCCGCGCGGCCACGTGCGCTGACCCGGCCGGCGGGGCCGGGCCGGCCCGGGTCAGCCGCGCAGCGCCTCGGCCAGCTTCACGCGGCCGCCCATGCGCAGCAGCGAGTTCTGGTAGATCTTCGCGCCGAGCAGGATCGCGCCGACGCAGGTGGCCAGCAGGATGAGGAGCGACACGATCGGCTCCCACGCCTGCGCCTCGCCGAGGAAGAGGCGCATCGGCATCCCCACCGGAGCCGAGAACGGCACGTACGACATGATCGTGAGCACGACGGGGTTGTCGTTGAAGAAGATCACCAGGAAGTACGGCGCCATGATCAAGATCGTGATCGGGAAGGTCGTCGAGCCGATGTCCTCCTGACGCGACACCATCGCGCCGGCGGCGGCGAACAGCGCCGCGAGCAGGATGAAGCCGAACAGGAAGAACACCGCGAACCACAGGATCGGGGCGCCCAGCAGGCTGAGCAGCTGGCTCTGCCCGATGATCGAGAGCCCCGTGATCGAGATCGCCGCGAGGACGAGGATCTGCCCCATCGCGAGGATCGTGTTGCCGATCACCTTGCCGGCCAGCAGCGTCCGCGCGCGGATCGCCGAGATGAGGATCTCGACGACGCGCGTCTGCTTCTCCTCCACGACACTGGCCGCGATCGTCGACCCGAACAGGCTGGCGGCCATCAGGAACACGACGCCGAAGCCGATCGCGACGAAGTAGCGGATCGCCTCATCGGTGCGCGCCGGCTGGAGCAGCTCGACGGGCGGCACCTGGGCGAAGCCGAGCATCAGCGACGTCGGCGCCGACGACTTCGCGACGATCGAGTAGCCGAAGGGCTCTGCCGACGGGTCGGGCACGATCGCGGCATCCACCGTCCCGTCCATCACCAGCTGCTCCGCGGCCGCGCGGTCGGGCACCTCGGTGACGTTCAGGCCGGCCTCGGACGGCACGAGGGAGGCGGCGTCCGACACCACAGCGACGGGCGTGCCCGACTGGTTCTGCGCCGCGAGTCCGCCGAAGACGAGCCCGGCGAGGGCCGCCAGGAACAGGATCGCGGTGGAGATCACGAAGGCCTTGCTGCGGAGCTTCGTGCCGATCTCGCGCTCGGCGACGAGCCAGATGGCGGATGCCTCGCTCGGCGCGGCAGGGTGGTCGACCCTGCGGCGGGCGGGGGCTGTCGTGGTGGTGGCGTTCATCGGACGACCTCCCGGAAGATCTGGGCGAGGGTGGGGCGCTGGGGGGCGAAGGTGCCGACGGCGCCCCGCGAGACGGCTTCGCGCAGCACGCGCTGCGCGGTCTCGTCCGTGTCGACGTCGAAGACCGCGTAGCCGCCGTCGAAGTCGACGATCTCGACGCCCTGGACGGTGCGGAGCCAGCCGGCGTCGCCCGCGGAGACGAGCTCGTAGCGGCGGCGCGCGTGCTGCGCGCGGAGGTCCTCGCGCTCGCCGGAGGCGCGGATCGTGCCGCCGGCGATGATGACGAGGTCGTCGCAGAGCCGCTCGACGAGGTCGAGCTGGTGCGACGAGAAGAGCACCGCCGTGCCGGCCGCGGCGCGCTCCTGCAGGACGGCGGCGACGACGTCCACCGCGATCGGGTCGAGGCCCGAGAACGGCTCGTCGAGGATGAGCACCTCCGGGTCGTGCACGAGCGCCGCGGCGATCTGGGCGCGCTGCTGATTGCCGAGCGACAGCGTCTCGACGTTGACGTCGAGCTTCTCGTGGAGTCCGAGACGCTCGAGCAGCGCGGTGGCGGAGGCTGTCGCATCCGACTTCGAATACCCGTGCAGTCGCGCGAGATAGACGATCTGCTCGAGGACCTTCATCTTCGGATACAGCCCGCGCTCCTCCGGCATGTAGCCGAAGCGCCGGCGGTCGGCGGTGGTGACCGGTGCGCCGTCGAGCGCCACCGTTCCCGAGTCGGAGGCCAGCACGCCCAGCGTGATGCGCATCGTCGTCGTCTTGCCGGCGCCGTTGCCGCCGACGAAGCCGGTCAGCCGACCGGGGCGCACGTCGAAGGACACGTGGTCCAGCACGTGGTGCGAGCCGTAGCTCTTGTCGAGGTCTCTCAGTTGCAGCATGCCCTCACGCTAGTGAGGAGGGATGCCGCGGCGGATCCCCCGCGGGACGGAGATCTCCTCTCCGTCGCGCGGCGTCCTTGTCAAGCCGCTGACCGGATTCATGCACCCGCATAGGCTGGCGATTCCCGCCGTCGAGGCGGACCCTCGCCGCGTGCATCGCGCGCAGCCGCTGAGAACAGGAGAATCCCATGACCGATCGCACCATCGGCTACATCGTCGGAAGCATCTCGTCGACCTCGATCAACCGCCGTCTCGCGAAGGCCCTCGAGCGTCTCGCGCCCGCCGGCACGACGCTCGTGGAGATCCCGATCGCCGACCTCCCCTTCTACTCACAGGACCACGACGCCGACTTCCCGCAGGTCGCGCGCGATTTCAAGCAGGCGATCGCCGACGTCGACGGTGTCATCATCGTCACCCCGGAGTACAGCCGCTCGATCCCGGGCGTGCTGAAGAACGCACTGGACTGGGCCGCCCGCCCGTACGGCCAGGGCGCCTTCGACGGCAAGCCCACCGCCCTGATCGGCACGTCGGGCAGCGCCATCGGCACGGCCACCGCGCAGCAGCACCTCAAGGCGATCATGAGCCACCTGAACGCGCCGACGATGGGTCAGCCGGAGGGCTACGTCCAGTCGCAGCCCGGCGTCTTCACCGACAGCGGCGAGGTCACGAACGACGAGACCGCGGAGTTCCTGGTCGGCTACCTCACCGCCTTCAACGCCCTCGTCGACCGCTACGCGAAGACCCCCGCTGCGGTCTGAGCCTCTCTGGTTCCGGTTGCGGTGACGCCTCCAGCGGCATGCGCCGCGTCGTTTCCTCAGGAAGCGTCACGTGAACGGTCGGGAGAAGCGGATGCCGCGGCATCCGCTTCTCTCAGCGGGCGGCCCGGGCGGCAAACCGCTGCGCGGGTCCGCCTCGTGCGTGCACAACTCCACGGAATCGCGCAGTCCGCGGCCGCGCCATCCGCCTCACGGCCGTCCGGGCCGCGATCTGTGGAGTCGTGTACGGCAGGGGCGTTGACTCCGATCGCAGGACGAGAATCCGTCGCGCGAGGGAGGCGGCGGTGCGCGGGATCGGGGAGCCTGGACTCCACCGCCGGCACCGACGAGAGGAACCAGCCGATGACCGATCTCCGCAAGCTCATCTACGGCGACAGCTCCGACCCTCGCATCGAGCTGGAGGAGCTGTTCGGCTCCGACGGCGCCCACCGTCTCGCCGCGGCTCAGGAGTGGGGTCGCGGTGTCATCCACGACGCCGGCCTCACCGCGGATCAGCAGGTGCACGTCATCAGGGCGCTCCGCCGTGCCGAGCCGCGGCTCTCCCTGAAGCCGGCGACCTTCCTCGCCGCGCAGCTCGCGCGGTTGCCTCGCGCGGCTCGCGCCTTGCGCGGCTAGCTGTGATGTCCAGGGACGTTGTTGCGTGAATAGCGTGTGATTCGCTGACGGGTGAAGGCCTCCCGTTGCGAGAGTGGAGCTGTCTAGGAACCGCTCTCGCACTCAGGAGGCCTTCGTGTCCCACGCTAATGCTGCTCTGACTCCGCGCGCTCGACTTCGGTTGGCGCGGCTCGTCGTCGATGATCGGTGGCCGGTGATCGTCGCGGCCAAGATGTTCATGGTCTCGCCCGTGACTGCCCGAAAGTGGGCGGCCCGATATCGGGCCGAGGGCGCTGCGGGGATGGTGGATCGCTCCAGTCGCCCGCGGTCGATGCCGACCAGAACACCACCGGATGTCGTCAAACGAATCGTCAGGTTGCGATGGCGGCGACGGCTCGGACCTGTGCAGATCGGCGGCGAACTGGGGTTGCCGGCATCGACAGTTCACGCGGTGCTCGTGCGCGCCCGGATCAACCGGCTCAGCCATATCGACCGCGTCACCGGCGAGCCGATCCGACGCTACGAGCACCCGCACCCGGGTTCGCTTATCCACGTCGACGTCACCAAGTTCGGCAACATCCCCGACGGCGGCGGACACAAGTTCCTCAGCCGCCAGCAGAGCAAAGCCAACGCCCGCGACCAAGCCGTCCGAACCGGGGAACGCGGCCGCCACTACCGCCCTCTCATCGGCACCGCGTTCCTGCACACCGTGATCGACGACCACTCCCGCGTCGCCTACATCGAGGTCTGCGCAGACGAGAAGGCCGTCACGGCGATCGGCGTGCTCGAGCGCGCAGTCACCTGGTTCGCTGAACGCGGCGTCACCGTCGAGCGCGTGCTCTCCGACAACGGCTCGGCCTACCGATCCCACGCCTGGAAAGACGCCTGCACCCAGCTCGGGATCCGCCACAAACGAACTCGCCCCTACCGGCCGCAGACCAACGGGAAGATCGAGCGCCTGCACCGCACCCTCGCCGACGGATGGGCCTACGCCCGCTTCTACTCCTCAGAAACCGAACGACGCGCTGCCTTGCCCGGTTGGCTGCACTTCTACAATCATCACCGAACCCACTCCGCCATCGGCGGCCCACCCATCAGCAGACTCAACAACCTGCCTGGACATCACAGCTAGCCGAGCCCGTGGCGCAGGGCGATGACGGCGGCGTGCACGCGGTCGCGGGCGCCGAGCTTCTGCAGGATGTTCGACACGTGCGTCTTGACCGTCGCCTCGCCGATGTACAGCTCCTGAGCGATCTCGGCGTTGCTGCGCGCCCGGGCGAGGAGGCGCAGCACCTCGGTCTCGCGTTCGGTGAGCGGCTCCCCCGGCGGAACCTCGGTCACGCCCCGCGTCGGCACCGGCGACGCGGGCGACGGCGAAGCGCCCCCCGCCGCGAACCTCTCGATCACCCGGCGCGTGACCTCCGGCGCGAGCAGCGCGTTGCCGCCCGCGACCACGCGCACGGCCGAGACGAGCTCGGCGGCGCCGGCGTTCTTCAGCAGGAAACCGCTGGCTCCGGCCTCGAGCGCGGCGAACAGGTAGTCGTCGCGGTCGAACGTCGTCACGACGATGACGGCCGCTCGCAGGGCGGGGTCGGCGACGATGCGCCGCGTCGCCTCCAGTCCGTCCATGTCGGGCATCTGGACGTCCATGCAGATGACGTCGGGATCCAGAGCGGATGCCGCGGCCACCGCCTCCGCGCCGGTCGCCGCCTCGCCGACCACGGTGACGTCGCCGCCCGCCTCGAGGATCGTGCGGAAGCCCGAGCGCATGACGGCGTGGTCGTCGACCAGCAGCACGCGGATCATCGGGTCGCCTCGGCCAGCGGGGACGCCGGGCTGCCGAGGGAGGCGCCGGCGATCGGCACCGAGACCCGCACGCGGAACCCGCCGCGCTCGCGGGGACCGATCTCGATCCGCCCGCCGGAGGCCGTCGCCCGCTCCCGCATGCCGAGCTGCCCGAGCCCCGGCCGCGGTTCCGGCACCGCCCGGCCGGTGTTGACGACCTCCAACTCGACGGCGGACGCGTCGTAGCGCAGCCGTACGTCCGCGCGCGCGCCCGGTCCCGCGTGGCGGCGGGCGTTCGTGAGCGCCTCCTGGGCGATGCGGTACAGGTTCACCTGGGTGACGCGCGGCACGGGCGCCTCGGCCCCGACGACCGCGAATGCGGTCGGCAGCCCCGTCGCGTCCGATGCGGCGACCAGTGCCGGCAGCCCCTCGAGTCCGACGGTCGACCCCGACGGCTCACCCGCGTCACCGCCCACGGTGCCACCCGGTGCGCGGAGGGTGTCCAGAAGCTGATGCAGCTCGTCGATGGCCTCGCGGGCGGAGCCCTCGATGCCGCCGAGCAGGTCGCGCGCGGCATCCCGGTCCGTTGCGATGACCGCGCCGGCGGCCCCGGCCTGCACGCCCATCACCGAGACGTGGTGGGCGACGACGTCGTGCAGCTCGCGGGCGATGCGCACCCGGTCGAGGGCGACCGCCTGCGCCGCGGTCACCTCGCGCTCGCGCTCGAGCTCGGCGGTGCGCTGCTCGAGCGTCGCGCGCTGGCGGGCCGCGAGCCACGAGCGGTCGCCGAAGTAGTACGCCCCGCCGAAGTACAGCAGGTTGGTCAGCACGCTGAGCAGCGCGCCGGCGACGTACGGCGACATCGCCCCCGCGATGACGTCGGCCTCGTCGGCCTTCGCGATCGCCTCCGTGTACATGGAGATGATCAGCCACGTGAACATCCCGATGATGATCGCGACCCGCACGATCATCGCCCGGTGGCGGCTTCGTGACCAGGCGCCCACCGTGTACAGCGCGATGAACATGGCGATGTTGCCGACGTAGAGCTCGGGCACGCGCAACGTGGCCGCCGCGAAGTACGCGGTGCACACCACGACGGCCACCGTCGCGGGGAGGCGGCGCCGCAGCGCCAGGGGCACGGCCAGCACGAAGGCGTAGATCACGGCCTGCCAGAGCGGGCCCTGCTCGTCGCCGTAGATGCCCGCGATCGCGCTGAGCGCGGCGCTGAGCACGGCGCCGACGAGGATCACCCCCGCCAGCACGAGATCGGTCCTCAGCTCGCGCGCCGTGGGCACGGGGCGGACGTAGGCGTCATCGATCACACCTCCACGGTACGCAGGAGCGGATGCCGCGGCATCCGCCTCTCGAGGGATCTGATGCTTGCTCTTGACAAGCATGCTTGCTTTTAGCAAGTATAAATTATGCCCGGACGGGCGCCATCACCGACAGAGGAGTCATCATGAGCACCAGCATCTTCGTCAACATCGCCACCACCGATCTGGAGCGCGCGAAGGCGTTCTACACGGGGCTCGGGGCGACGATCAATCCGAACTTCACCGACGACAACGCCGCCTGCCTGGTCTGGAGCGACGACGTCTACTTCATGGTCCTGAAGCGCGAGTTCATGGCCACCTTCACCGAGAAGGAGATCGGCGACCCAACCCTCACCACGACCGCGCTGGTGTCTCTCAGCCGCGACTCGCGCGACGCCGTCGATGCGGCCGTCGCCGCCGCGACCACCCACGGCGGCCGCGAGCTGCGCGAGGCGCAGGACTACGGCTTCATGTACAGCCGCGACATCGAGGACCCGGACGGCAACGAGGTCGGATTCCTCTGGATGGACCCCAAGGCCGCCGAGATCGGCCCCGAGGCCTATATGGCGGAGCAGGCGCAGGCCTGAGTGGCCGCTCGCAGCTACGGGCAGTACTGCGGGGTCACGACCGCGGTCGAGCTGATCGGCGAACGGTGGGCGATGCTCATCGTCCGCGACCTGCTCGTCGGACCGCGGCGCTACACCGACCTCTCGAGGGGACTGCCGCGCATCCCGACGAACATCCTCTCCGCCCGGCTCAAGGAGCTGCAGGAGGGCGGCGTCGTGCAGCGCGTGCCCCTGAAGAACTGCGGGCTCGTCTACGAGCTGACCCCTTACGGCCGGCAGCTCGAGCCGATCGTGCTCGCGCTCGGACGCTGGGGCTTCGCGCAGATGGGCGATCCCGAGCCCGGTGACGTCGTGACGGCAGATTCGCTCACGATGGCGCTGAGGACCGCCTTCCGACCGGATGCCGCGGCCTCCGGCCCGGCGGTCGACGTCGAGCTCCACGTGGGTGACGTCGCCCTCCGCGCCCAGGTCGCCGGCAGTGTGCTGCAGGTCTGGCAGATCGCCCCGCCCGCTCCACCGGTGGGCGGGACGCCGCCCGCCGGCGAGCCCGACGTCGTGATCGTGGCGGGCCCCGGCATCCGCTCCGTCATCTCCGGCGAGCTCGCTCCGGCCGACGCGGTCGCGCAGGATCAGGTGGCGGTCGTCCGCGGCGACGCCGACCTGCTCGAGCGCTTCGCCGAGATCTTCCACATCGACCCCAGAGGCGGCATCATCGCCGCATGACGACGGCACCGCCGCCGGGAAGGAGGCGACCATGTCCGGTCGCATCACCATCGATCTGTTCACCACCCTCGACGGCGTCGCGCAGGCGCCGGGCGGTCCCGACGAGGACACCTCGGGCGGGTTCACCTGGGGTGGATGGCAGGCTCCCTACCAGGACCAGATCATCGGCCGCGAGATCATGGCGGGCATCTCGGCCATGGATGCGCTCGTGCTCGGCCGCCGCACGTACGACATCTTCGCCGCCTACTGGCCGCAGCACGAGGAGGGCGAGGCGGAGGGGGCCATCGGCCGCCGGTTCGCCGAGATCCCCAAGTACGTCGCCTCCCGCGGCGACGTCGACCTGCGCTGGGCGGGTTCGCATCGCCTGGGGGAGGACGCCGCGGCATCCGTCTCCGCCCTCCGCGAGACGCACGACGACATCCACGTCATCGGGTCGATCGACTTCGTCCACTCCCTGCTGGCGGCCGAGGCGTACGACGAGCTGGTGCTGTGGGTGTATCCCCTCGTTCTCGGCACCGGCCGCAAGGTCTTCCCCGACGGCGCGATGCCGGCACGGCTGAAGATGCTCGCCCCCGCAGTCACCGGGGACTCCGGAGTCGTATCGCTGCGCTACGGCCCCGACGGTGCGCCCACGACGGGCGACATGACCGCCTGATACGGTGCGGGCGTGAGCCAGGAGCCTCCCGCGGAGTCGACCACCGCCCCCGACCGTCAGCGCCGCGACGTCCCCGTCGGCGTCGTGATGGTGGGCATGTCGGCCATCGCCTGGTGGCCGGCGTTCACGCTCGGCGCGTGGGGCGAGATCTTCTTCGACAACATCCTCGGCCTCTGGGCGGCCTCGACGGCGGCGTTCGTCTTCGTGCTGGTCGAGCGCCGACCCGTGCGCGGACGTCTCGTGCGAGCGTTCGTGCTGCTGATACCGACCGTGTGGCTCGTGCTGAACTTCCTGGTCTCGTCGCAGAACCCCGACGACCTCGGCGCGGCGATCGTCGACCTTTTCGCGCTGCTGGTCGTGATCGTCGGCATACCGTTCACGCTGTGGGTGCTCGTGCGCATCATCTGGCCCGAGTTCGCCGCCGAGCGCCGCCGCCGCACGATCTGGCTCATCACCTCGGTCGTGCTGGGGGTGGCGGTGATCTCGCTCCTGCTCGGCATGAACCAGTCGCGGTTCCTCACCTGTCAGGACTTCGCGATCAGCGGCAACTCCGAGCCGCCGGGCTGCACCCCGGAGGAGACGAGCACGCCGACACCTGCCACGCCCGCGCCGAACGGCTCCGCGACGCCCTAGAAGATCATCGGGCGGTCGTCGTCCTCGTCGGGGCTCGTCAGATCGAGGTCGACGACGACGGGCACGTGATCGCTCGGCGCCTTGCCCTTGCGCTCGTTGCGGTGGATGGCCGCCCCCGTCACGGCGTCGGCGAACGCGTGCGAGCCGAGGATGAAGTCGATGCGCATGCCCTCGTTGCGGGGGAACGCCAGCTGCTTGTAGTCCCAGTAGGTGTAGCCGGTCGGCACCAGCGGGCGCACGACGTCGCTCACTCCGGCATCGACGAGCGACGCGAAGGCGGCGCGCTCGGGCGGCGAGACATGCGTCGAGAAGCCCTCGACGACGCCGGGCACGCCGTTGTCGGGGTTCGTGGGCGCGATGTTGAAGTCGCCCACGAGCGCCAGCGCGAGGTCGGGGTTCGCGGCGAGCGACTCGCGCGTGTACTGCTCGAGCGCCGAAAGCCAGTCGAGCTTGTAGTAGTAGTGCGGATCCCCCAGCGCGCGGCCGTTCGGGACATAGAGGCTCCACACCTCGACCCCGCCGATCGTCGCGGCGATCGCGCGGGCCTCCTGCGGAGCATCCGGGCCCTCGTGGCCCTTCTCGAACCCGGGCATGCCGGGGAAGGCGGTGCGGACGTTCTCGAGCGGCTCGCGGCTCGCGATCGCGACGCCGTTCCACTGCGAGAAGCCGTGCGCCTCGACGGTGTAGCCGGCGTCTTCGAAGGCGTCGAAGGGGAACTGCTCGGCCTTGCACTTGATCTCCTGCATGGCCAGCACGTCGACGCTCTCGCGCACGGCGAACTCGACGATCCGGTCCACACGAGCACGCACGGAGTTCACGTTCCAGGTGGCAAGGCGCATGCTTCCAGCCTAGGGTCGGCCGACGACGTCCGAAGAGCGGATGCCGCGGCATCCCGATCCCTACAATCGAGGTCATGACCGTCGCCTCCACGCCCGAGCTCGAAGCAGATCGCCAGTACCTCATCGCGCTGATCGAGGACGAGGCGGTGTTCCACGGGGACTTCACGCTCTCGAGCGGCAAGAAGGCCACCTACTACGTCGACATGCGCAAGCTGACGCTCGACCACCGCGCCGCGCCCGCGATCGGCCGCATCATGCTCGACCTCATCCGCGACGTCGAGGGCGTCGTGGCGGTGGGCGGGCTGACGCTCGGCGCCGACCCGATCGCGAACGCGGTCATGCACGAGTCGGCCCGCACCCCGCGGCCGCTCGACGCCTTCGTCGTGCGCAAGGAGCCCAAGGACCACGGCCGCGGCCGTCAGGTCGAGGGCGCCGAGGTCTCGGGCAAGCGCGTGGTCGTCCTCGAGGACACCTCGACGACCGGCCAGTCCGCGCTCGCGGCGGTCGAGGCGCTGCGCCGCGAGGGCGCCGAGGTCGTCGCGGTCGCCGTCATCGTCGATCGCCGCACCGGCGCCCAGGCCGCCGTCGAGGCGGAGGGCCTGACGTGGCTGGCCGCCGTCGACCTCGACGACCTCGGCCTCGACGCCCAGTAGCGCGCGTCAGGCGTCGGGCCCGTCCTCGCGGTCGCGCTCGTCGCGGTCGCGGCGGTTCATGCGCACGTACTGCATGACGAAGACGACGAGCGTTCCGAGCAGCACGACGGCCGAGACGCCGTAGAGCAGGCCTTGATCGAGTCCGTTCACGGTCTCTTCCCCTCCGCCGCGTCGGCGACGATCTTGGCGATGCGGGCGGAGCGCGTCTCCGGGCGCTTGGCCATCGCGATGTTCGTGAGTCCGACCTTGCGCGTCGACGGGGGGAACGCGTCCCACGCGGCGCGGGCGGCGGGAAGCGCGTCGAGCGCGACGGTCAGCTCGGGCGGCTCGAGCAGCGCCTCCGGTCCGTCCAGGAGCGTCCACGACCCGCTCGCCTTCGCCGCCTCCAGCACCCGGATGCCGGCCTCGGCCATCAGCCCCTCGGCCTCCAGCCGCGCGATGCGCGCCTTGTTCGTCGCCGCCCAGCCGCTGCCGGGCCGGCGCGGTGTGAACCACAGCCCCGTGGTCTCCTCGTCGAACACCCGCACCGGCCCGTCGATCCACCCGAAGCACAGCGCGTGCAGGATCGCGTCCTCGTAGGCGACGTACCGGTCGACGTAGCCGGAGCGTCCGCGCACCAGCCAGGCGCCGGTCGCCGTCGCGTGGTTCTCCTCGAGCCAGGCGCGCCAGGCCGCAGCATCCGGAGCCACGACCTTCTCGCCGTCGTCGAGGGCGCCCATCAGAGGATGTCGGCTTCCTCGGTCTCGAGCGGCTCGTCGCGAACGAGGTCGGCGACGGAGTCCAGCACCTCATCGGGGCGGAACGGGTAGCGCTCGATCTCCGCGGCGTCGCTGATGCCGGTCAGCACCAGAATCGTGTGCAGCCCGGCCTCGATGCCCGCGACGATGTCGGTGTCCATGCGGTCGCCGATCATGCCCGTGTTCTCGGAGTGCGCGCCGATCCGGTTGAGCGCCGAGCGGAACATCATCGGGTTCGGCTTCCCGACGACGTAAGGCTCTTTGCCGATCGCCTTCGTGATGAGCGCGCTGATCGCGCCGGTCGCCGGCAGCACGCCGTCGGTCGAGGGCCCCGTCGCGTCGGGGTTGGTCGCGATGAAGCGCGCCCCCGCCGCGATGAACCGGATCGCCTTCGTGATCGCCTCGAACGAGTAGTTGCGGGTCTCGCCGACGACCACGTAGTCGGGATCGGTCTCGGTCATGATGAAGCCGGCCTCGTGCAGAGCGGTCGTGAGGCCCGCCTCGCCGATCACGAACGCCGTTGCGCCGGGCGCCTGCCCCTTGAGGAAGTCGGCGGTCGCCAGCGCGGAGGTCCAGATGGATGCCTCGGGCACCACCAGTCCCGAGGCGCGGAGCCGCGCGCTCAGATCCCGGGGGGTGAAGATCGAGTTGTTGGTGAGGACGAGGAAGGGGGTGCCTTCGTTCGTCCACTGCTGCAGCAGCTCGGCCGCGCCAGGGACGGGAGTGTTCTCATGGACGAGCACGCCGTCCATGTCGGTCAGCCAGCACTCGATCTCGGCATGGGTCCGCATGCGGTCAGCCTAGCCGCGGGGTGCGCCGGCCGCCCGGGTGGGATGCGGAGCGTGCGCGCGGCTCGCGGGCCGCGGAGCCCGCCCGGCGAGCGGTGGCGGGGCTAGTGTCGAAACGTGGCACGCGGCGACTGGGACCCCGAGAACCTCCCCGACCTCTCCGGTCGCACCTACCTCATCACCGGCTCCAACGCCGGCCTCGGCTACTTCTCCGCCGAGCAGCTCGTCGGAGCGGGCGCCCATGTCGTCATGACCGGCCGCAGCCCGAACCGTCTGGCGGCGGCGCGTGCCGCGGTGACGCGCAGGGTGGTGGATGCCGGAGCCTCCGGCAGCGTCGAGACCCTCCTGCTGGACACGAGCAATCTCGGATCCGTCCGCGCCGCCGCCGCGACCGTCAAGGGCCGCGGCAAGCTCGACGGCCTGCTGCTGAACGCCGGCATCGTGCACCCGCCGAAGGAGCGCGAGACCTCCCTCGACGGCAATGAGCTCGTCTTCGCCACCAACGTGCTCGGCCACTTCGCCCTCGCGGGCGCCCTGCTGCTGACGCTCGCCGCGGGCCGCGGACGCATGGTGTGGCTCGGCAGCATGTCGACCTCGCTGGGCGCGCAGGACCCCGTCGACCCGCAGCTGCACGAGAACTACACCGGCTGGCGCGCCTACGTGCAGTCCAAGGTCGCCACCACCGCGCTCGGCTTCGAGGCCGACCGGCGGCTGCGCGACGCCGGCGTGCCCGTGCGGAGCATCATCGCCCACCCCGGCTACTCGGTCAGCGGACGCACCCGCGGCGTCGTCGGCGTCAACGAGCCGAGCCGGCTGGCGCGCTTCACCGACAACCTGCAGGCCGCCCTCACCCAGTCGAAGGAGCGCGGCGCCTGGCCGCTCGTGCGCGCGCTCGCCGATCCCGAGGTCGAGGGCGGCGACTTCCTCGGACCGCGCTTCGTGACGCGCGGCGAGCCGCGCAAGGGCACGGCGTCGAAGATCACCCGCGACCCGGAGATCGCCGCGCGCCTCTGGGGCGTCTGCGAGGACGCCGCGGGCGTGCAGTGGCCGTTCCTCAAGGCCACGAAGACCCGGCGCTGAGCCGCGCCGTCGTTGGTTCACCTGACGGGTGATGCCGCCGTGAGTTCACCTGACGGGTGATGCCGCCGCCTCGCCGCCGTTCCGGCACCTGGCGCCAGGTGAATGCCCGGTCCGTTCCCGCCCGACCGCGTGCAGATCGAGAGGAGATGTGTCGCTCCGGAGGATGGATCCGGATGCTGCATCCTCCGCTTCGCCGCATCTCCTCCGGATCCGCACATCGCCCCGGCAAATCGACCCGCTCGCGAGCGAGCACGCATCCTCCGCTTCGCCGCATCTCCTCCGGATCCGCACACCACCGCGGCGAGTCGGAATGCCGCGAGCGAGCACGGTCAGGCGCTGAGCCAGACCGCCTCCGCCGCGCCGGGCGGCAGCGACAGGGGCGTGCCGTCGAGCTCGCAGGTCGCGGCATCCGTCACCACCATCTCGGCGCCGGGGCGGACGCCCGCCTCCTCGAGTGCACGCAGCAGGCCGGCGTCGCGGTCGCTGACGCGCAGCACCCGGCCGCGGTGCCCCGCCGGGGCGGAGCCGAGGATCACGAAGTCGTCGCGGTGGACCCGGCCCGCGGCATCCGGGATCGCATCGCCGTGGGGGTCGAAGCGCGGGCGTCCGAGGCGCTCGTCGATGCCGTCGAGCAGCCGGTCGCTGATGGAGTGCTCGAGCACCTCGGCCTCGTCGTGCACCTCGTCCCAGCCGTAGCCGAACTCCTGCACGAGCCACGCCTCGATGAGCCGATGGCGGCGGATGACCGCTGCCGCGCGATGCTCCCCGTCGTCGGTGAGCGAGATCGGCCCGTACGGGCGGTGCGTGACCAGACCCTGCGCGGCGAGCTTGCGCACCATCTCGGTGACGCTGGAGGGGGCGAGGCCCAGCACCAGCGCGAGCTGCGACGGGGTGATCTTCTCGCTCTGCCACTCGGTGTGGTGGTAGATCGTCTTCAGGTAGTCGTCGATCGCGGGGGAAGCCACGGATCTCAGGCTACCGGCGGCCGGGTGCCGGGTCAGCCGCCGCCCAGCACGAGCCAGAGCAGCACGCCGTTGAGGGCGATGAGGAACACGGATGCCGCGATCCCGGCCGCCGTCGTGATGCGCCGGTTGCGGTGCGCGCCCAGCAGCGCGCGGTCGGCCGTCAGCACGATGAGCGGGATGAGCGCGAAGGGGATGCCGAACGACAGCACGACCTGACTCAGCACCAGCGCGAGGGTCGGGTCGACTCCGGCGCCCAGGATGATGAGCGCGGGGATGAGCGTGACCAGGCGACGGGCGATGAGCGGGATGCGCACGCGGAGGAGGCCGTGCATGATCTCGGCGCCGGCGTACGCGCCGACGGACGTGCTGGCCAGGCCGCTCGCGAGCAGACCGACGGCGAAGAGGGTGGCGACAACGGGTCCGATGCCCGCCTCGAGAGCTGCGTGGGCGCCCTCGAGCGAGTCGGTGCCCGGCACGCCCGCGAGGTTCGCCGCCGCGAGCAGCAGGATGCAGAGGTTCACCGTGCCCGCGATGAGCATCGCGATGCTCACGTCCCAGCGGGTGGCGCGCAGCAGCCGGGGGATCGGGATGCCGGTGGCCGCGGCATCCGTCCCGTTCTCCGGCTCGCCCTTCGGCGGGCGGTGAGCGGCGAAGCGGTCGCGCGCGAGGGCGGAGTGCGCGTAGATGGCGTGCGGCATGATCGTCGCCCCCAGGATGGAGGCGGCCAGCAGCACCGAGTCGGCGCCGTCGAAGCGGGGGACCAGACCCGCGACGACGCCGGCCGGGTCGGGCGGGCCGACGAAGACCCCGACGGTGAAGCCGACCGCGATGACGACGATGAGTCCGACGATGACGAACTCGAACGTGCGCGCGCCGCGTCGGGTCTGCAGGACGAGCAGCGCCATCGACACGAGGCCGGTGACGAGTCCGCCCCAGATCAGGGGGAGGCCGAACAGCAGGTTGAGCGCCACGGCGCCGCCGATGACCTCGGCGATGTCGGTCGCCATCGCGACGAGCTCGGCCTGCAGCCAGTACGCCCGGCGGGCCCACGGGCGGCGGATGCGCGTGCCGAGGTTCTCGGGGAGGCTCCGCCCCGTGACGATGCCGAGCTTCGCGGAGAGGTACTGGATCAGCCACGCCATGACGTTGCCCAGCACGACGACCCACACCAGCAGGTAGCCGAAGCGGGCGCCGGCCGTCATGTTGCTGGCGACGTTGCCGGGGTCGAGGTAGGCGACGCCGGCCACGAGCGCCGGACCCAGCAGCCAGGCCAGCCGCTGCGGCGTCGGCGGCCGGCTCGCGCGACGCGGTGCGGCCCGCAGCGTCGCGGAATCTTTCGGCATACCGAAAACCTATCAACTCGGTGGCCGCACGGGTATCCCGAACGTGCACAGGGCGCGACGGATACTGTTGCCCGGTGAGCGCGGAGCGGGAGCAGGACGAGCCGGAGGAGCCGCGGCTGCCTCACGGCGTCGGGCCCTGGCCGGACGGGGCGCCCGAGGGTGCCGAGTCCGATCCGCCCGCCGATCCGCGCTACGACCCCGAACTGCTGGCTCAGGGCGACAGCCGCAACGTCGTCGACCGCTACCGGTACTGGCGGATGGACGCGATCGTCGCCGACCTCGATGAGCGGCGGCATCCGTTCCACGTCGCGATCGAGAACTGGCAGCACGACATGAACATCGGCTCGATCGTGCGCAGCGCCAACGCCTTCCTCGCCGACACCGTGCACATCATCGGCCGCCGCCGCTGGAACCGCCGCGGCGCCATGGTCACCGACCGGTACCAGCACGTCGTGCACCACGAGGACGTCACAGCGTTCCAGGCGTGGGCCGCGGGCGAGGGCCTGCCGATCATCGCGGTGGACAACGTCGAGGGGTCGCTCCCGGTGGATCGCGCCGACCTGCCGGAGAAGTGCATCCTGCTGTTCGGGCAGGAGGGGCCGGGGCTGTCCGCCGAGGCTCAGGCTGCGGCATCCGGCGCCGTCGAGATCACCCAGTACGGCTCGACGCGCTCGCTGAACGCCGGCGCCGCGGCGGCCGTCGTCATGTACGAGTGGTGCCGGCGGTGGGCGACGGGCTGACGGCGCCCGCCCGAGGGTCTCAGGCCTGGTCGGGCTCGCCCGCAGTGAACGCCACCGCACCACCCGGAGACCAGGCGACCATCGAAGGCTCTCCGCCGCGTTCGCCAGGATCGACGCCGGCTGCCGCACGCCCGCCGAAGAGCACATGCGCGATGCCCTCTGCCGCCTCCATCATCTCGGTGAGCGCCGCATCCAGATCGGCGTCGGTCGGGGCGCGATCGGCCACGGCCGCGCGGAGCACCACCCGGCGGATGAGCTCCTTCGCGAACGACGCGGTCACGCCGTCCGCGCGGTCGGCCGCGGCATCGAGCGCGTCGGCGGAGAGGTCCACCCCTGACCCGTAGATGCGGAAGAGTTCGCGGCGGGCCGTGGCGTCGGGCAGTGGCACCTCGACGGCGAGGTCGATGCGTCCGGGCCGAGCGGCGAGGGCGGGTTCGAGGATCTCGGCGCGATTGGTCGTGAGCACGAAGGCGACGTCCGCGTCGCCGTCGAGCCCGTCGAGCGCGTCGAGAATTTCGAACAGCAGCGGCTGCGGCCCGCCGAACATCATCCGGTCGGAGGCGACGAGGTCGACGTCCTCCAGCACGACGATCGACGGCGTCATCGCCCGCGCCAGGCGCACCGCCTCGCCCACCGCACCGAGCGTCATGCCCTGCAGCAGGACGGCGGTGGTGCCGGGCGTCTCGTGCAGCAGGTGGCGGACGGTGAGCGTCTTGCCCGTCCCCGGCGGCCCGTAGAGGAGCAGGCCGCGCTTCAGGTGCTGGCCGAGACTCCGCAGTGCCACGGCGTTCTCGCCGATGCCCACGACGTGATCGCGGACCCGCGTGAGCAGGCCTGTCGGGAGCACCACATCCGCCGCCGCGACGCCGGGGCGCTCGAGGAACACCATCCGACCCACGCGATCGTGGTCGTCGGACTTGGCGAAGGTCACGATGTTCCCGCGCACGACACTCAGCTCGTTCATGCGTCGGCGGAGGTGCTCGACGACGGCGGCGGTCGTCGCCGGATCGGCCGTCAGGATGACGAGCTCGGCGTTCTCCCGGCCGAACATCCGCGCAGCGCCGCGCTGGAGCACGGCGACGGGCTTGTCGTGGAAGTGCAGCAGACGGATGCCGGCGGTCACGGTCTGACGCGAGGTGCCGAACCCGGTGGCGGAGGTCTGGTACTCGACGGGGCCGTCGGGGGAGAAGGTGCTGAAGCGGTGGCGCAGCAGCCCGGCGAAGTCCTCGTGCTGACGTTCCTGCCCGCCCTCGATGCCGAGGAGCTCCGCGCGCGGGTCGGTCGCCGCCAGCTCCTCCAGCGCGAGATCGACGTCGACCAGGCGATGCGAAGCGATGCTCTCGCGGACGAGGGGAAGCGAAGCCGCATCGACGCCGAGGTGCGCGTTGACGCGCTCGCCGAGCGGCGTGACCCGCGCCGCACGCTCGTCGGGCATCTCGTTCAGACGGGCCACGAGAGACCGCAGGTCGTGCAGGAGAGCGCGCTCGTCGGAGGACTGATCCATGATCCTCACCCTAATGACGGGCTGACTCAGTCCTGGTTGGCGGTCTGCGGTGTGATCACGTAGGTGAAGACCGCCGGGACCGTCGTCGAGAGGGTCAGCGAATGACCGCTGCCGCCGGCGAACGCGATGCTGCCGAGGTCGCCGCGGGCGGCGTCGCCGGCCGTCGAGCAGCGCAGCGGCTGCAGCTCGTTCGTCTCCACGGGGGCGGGGGTCATCGTCATGGCCGACCCGTCGGCCGACTGGCACACGAGCGTCAGCTGCCACTGGCCCTCGTCCTGCGTCAGGTCGATGACGGCCTCCTTGCCGGGCTCGACCTCGCCGGCGCCGCGGGCGACCTCGGTCGATCCGCCGACCGTGTCGTCGGGGAGAGCCACGAGCGCCCACGCGTCGACCGCCGCGCCGCTGGGCAGCAGGCTCGCGTCCACGCTCTTGGTGGGCAGGGGGGTGAACCCGCCGTTCCCCTCGCTGTTCTGCGGCTCCGTCGCGGAGCACCCCGCGAGCACGGCGACGGCGATGGCGACGGATGCCGCGGCGCCGGCTCTGCGCGAAAGCGGTGACATGACCCCACGATAGGCAGGCATCCTGGAAACCGGCACCACATCGGACGCGAGCCGGGAGAGCGGATGCCGCGGCTCAGACCGTCGCGGTCATCCAGGCCTGCCCGCGCACGCGCCAGCCGAGCGTGAGCAGCCGCGCGACCATGTAGACGCCGAAGAACGCGGCGGCCAGCCAGGCCAGTCCGGGCGCGTCCGTCGGGTGCAGCACCCCGACCACAACGAGCGCCGGCACGTACGGCACGAGGTTCAGCGCCCCCGCGATCGCCAGGTACTTCGCGTCTCCCGCGCCGATCAGCACGCCGTCGAGCACGAAGACGATCCCCGCGATCGGCTGCGCGACGGCGAGCACGAGGAGCGCCGGCTGGATCAGCGCGGCCAGCGCCGGGTCGCCGGTGAAGACGAGGCCGATCACGCCGGAGAGCGCCGCGATCAGTCCGCCGACGATGACCCCGAACCACGCCCCCCATGCGACGGTGCGGGTCAGGACGCGCTGCACCTGGCCGGTGTCGCCGGCGCCGAGCCCCTTCCCGACGAGGGCCTGGGCGGCGATCGCCAGCGCGTCCAGTGCGAAGGCGGCGGTGGAGAACATCGTGAACGCGACCTGCCAGCCGGCGAGCTCGTCGGTGCCGAGCACGCTCGCGACGCCTACGGTGCCGAGCAGGGCGGCACGGAGCGACAGGGTGCGGAGCAGCATCCATCCCCCCGACAGCGCCGACGAGCGCACGCCCGCCCCCTGTGGACGCACCGATGCCGAGTGGGTGCGCGCCAGTCGTCCGATGACGACGACGTACGCGGCGACCATGCCCCACTGCGCGAGTACCGTGCCGAACGCCGACCCGGCGATGCCCCAGCCGAGCCCGTAGATGAGCAGCCAGTTGAGCAGGGCGTTGGCGGCGAAGCCGATGCCGGCGATCCACAGCGGCGTCACGGTGTCCTGCATGCCGCGCAGCAGACCGGTCGCCGCGAAGACCACGAGCATCGCCGGTAGCCCCCACACCGAGATGCCCAGGTAGATCACCGCCTGCTCCGCGACCTCGGGGGCCGCGCCGAAGAGCGCCACGAGCCCCGGCGTGGCGAAGGAGCCGGCGAGGGCGAGGATCGCGCCGATGCCGACCGCGAGCCACATGCCGTCGATGCCCGCGGAGACCGCACGGCCCGGCTCGCCGCCGCCGAAGCGCCGGGCGACGGCGGGCGTGGTCGAGTAGGCCAGGAACACCATCAGCCCGACGATCGTCTGCAGCACCGCGCCGGCGATCGCGAGGCCGGCCAGCGGCGCGGCGCCCAGGTGCCCGATCATCGCGGAGTCGACGATGAGGAACAGCGGCTCGGCGACCAGCGCGCCCAGCGCGGGCACGGCGAGCCGCAGGATGTCGCGGTTGAGCGTCGCGGACCCGGTCATCCCGTCAGCCTAGGAGCGCGCGGATGCCGCGCTCAGCCGAACACGACGTCGTCGGCCTCCACGACCCCGGCCGTCTTGCCCGGCGCGCTCTGGAAGCTCCAGTACAGATTCATGTGGGCGGCGACCTGCGCGGGCGTCGGCGCACCCCAGGCCGTCTTGTCGCCGCTCGTGTGCGCGTCGCCCACGAGGATCGTGTCGTAGCCGCGGGCGAAGGCGCCGTGGATCGTGGAGCGGATGCACGCGTCGCTCTCCGCACCGGCGACCACCAGCCGGCCGACGCCCAGGCCCGCCAGCACCCCCTCGAGGTCGGTTCCCTCGAAAGAATCGCCGTGCAGCTTCTCCACACGCGGGTCGCCGTCGGCCGGAACGAGGGCGGGCACGATCTGCCAGCCGTCACCGCCGTGCACGAGTCCCTCGTCGGAGTGCTGCACCCACACCACCGGCACGTCCTGCGCGCGAGCCCTGTCGACGAGCCCGGCGATCCGCCCGACGACGGCCTCGGCGTCATCGGCCTCGGCCATCACGTCGTTCTGCACATCGACCACCAGCAGCGCGGTCCTGTCCCTGCCCTCGAGTGTCGACATCACGGCATCCCTCCGTCATCCGGCGGCTGCCGCGAGCGCGTGGCCGCGGCATCCTCCTCATCCGGCGGACGGAGTCGCCCGCCGACACCCTGCAGGCTACTCCCGGCCGCCGACACCGATCGGCCCCGTGAGCGCTCCGACGAGCCCCCATGCGCGGGATCGCAGACCCGGCGGGACCCACCCTCACGACCCGCCCATAGACGCGGGCCATATCCTGGATCGCATGACCGACACCCTTCCCCCCGGGCTGGCCCTGGACGACCTCAGTGCCGAGATCCGCCCGCAGGACGACCTCTTCCGTCACGTCAACGGGCAGTGGCTCGAGCGCACGGCGATACCCGAGGACAAGGCCCGCTGGGGCTCGTTCCACCTGATCGCCGAGCAGGCCGAGAAGGACGTCCGCGCGATCATCGAGGAGTCGCAGGGCGCAGAGCCCGGCACCGAGACCCGCAAGATCGGCGACCTCTACACGAGCTTCGCCGACACCGCGGCCATCGAGGAGCGCGGCGCGACGCCGCTCGAGCCGAGCCTGGCCGCCGCCGACGCGGTGACCGACATCCCCTCCTTCCTCCGCACCGTCGGCGCGCTCGAGCGCGACGGCGTGAGCGGGCTCATCGACCTCTACGTCGAGCCCGACCCGGGCGACCCGACGCGGTACGTTCCGTTCGTCATCCAGGGCGGCCTCTCGCTGCCCGACGAGAGCTACTACCGCCTCGACAACTTCGCCGAGACCCGCGAGGCGTACACGGCGCACATCGCCCGCATCCTGGGCCTCGCCGGTGTCGACGACCCCGAGGGGCAGGCGCGGCGCATCTTCGCGCTCGAGACGGAGATCGCCTCGCACCACTGGGACAACGTCCGCAGCCGCGACGCCGTCGCCACCTACAACCTCACGACGTGGGCCGAGGTGCAGGCGCTCGTCGGCGTCGACCTGCAGCCGTGGCGCGAGGCCGTCGGCGCCTCGCACGCCGACGCGTTCGAGGAGGTCGTGGTCTATCAGCCCAGCTTCTTCGAGGCCCTCGGCGGACTGCTCAGCGACGAGCGCATCGAGGACTGGAAGGCGTGGCTGCGCTTCAAGATCGTGCACTCCGCCGCCGCATTCCTGTCGGAGGCCTTCGTCGACGAGAACTTCTCGTTCTACGGCACGCAGCTCACCGGCGTGCCGGTCAACCGCGACCGCTGGAAGCGCGGCGTGGGGCTCGTCGAGGCGGCGCTGGGCGAGGCCGTCGGCCGCGTCTACGTCGAGCGTCACTTCCCGCCGGCCGCGAAGGAGGCGATGGACGAGCTGGTCGCCAACCTCATCGAGGCGTATCGCCGCAGCATCCGCTCGCTCGAGTGGATGACCCCCGAGACGCGCGAGCGCGCGCTGGCCAAGCTCGACGCGTTCACGCCGAAGATCGGCTACCCGGCGAAGTGGAAGGACTACTCCACCCTCGAGATCGACGCGTCCGACGTCGTGGGCAACGTCCGCCGCTCGCACGTCTGGGAGCACGACCGTCAGCTCGGCAAGGTCGGGCAGCCGATCGACCGCGACGAGTGGTTCATGACCCCCCAGACGGTCAACGCGTACTACAACCCGCTGATGAACGAGATCGTGTTCCCGGCGGCGATCCTGCAGTACCCGTTCTTCGACGCCGATCGGGATGCCGCGGCCAACTACGGCGGCATCGGAGCGGTCATCGGGCACGAGGTCGGCCACGGCTTCGACGACCAGGGCAGCCGCTTCGACGGCGACGGGTCGCTGCGGGACTGGTGGACCGATGAGGACCGCTCCGCCTTCGAGGAGCGCACCTCGGTGCTCATCGCACAGTACGACGAGCTGGTGCCGCGCGGGCTCGACCCGGAGAACCACGTCAACGGCGCCCTCACGATCGGCGAGAACATCGGCGACCTCGGAGGACTGGGCATCGCGCTCAAGGCCTACGAGCTGTCGCTCGACGGACAGGACGCCCCGGTCATCGACGGCTACACCGGCGTGCAGCGCCTGCTGCTCAGCTGGGCGCAGGTCTGGCAGCAGAAGGGCCGGGATGCCGAGACGATCCGTCTGCTGACGATCGACCCGCACTCGCCCAACGAGTTCCGCTGCAACCAGATCGTGCGCAACGTCGACGCGTTCTACGACGCCTTCGAGGTGACGTCCGCCGACGCGCTGTGGCTCGACGAGGACAAGCGCGTCACCATCTGGTGAGCCCCGCGACCCGGCCGGGTCGCGGCTCCCGTTCCCCGCACATCGACGACGGAAGGACCCGCTCGTGGGTACGCCGCCGGAGCCCGCTCGGGACACCGAGCCGCTGCGCGGCACCCGCGGAGGCGGACGCCGGTCACCGCGGCGCGCGGCCGCGGGCCGGCGCTCCTTCACCTCGACGCTGAAGGCCCTCGACGCGCTCGCCGCGTCGGGCGCGCGCATCTCGGTGCGCATCGACGACCTCGACCGGGGCACCGAGGTGCTGGCCGGTGACGACTTCGAGACGCTGCCGATCGCCGGCATGGGCGTGGTGCCGCTTCTCATCGAGGTCGCGGCGGCCTTCGAGGCCGGCACGCTCGAGCCGTTCGAGATCGTCGAGCGCTCCTCGGTCGATGCCGTGGCCGTCTCCGGCGTGTGGCAGCATCTCGCCGCGCCGGCGCTGCCGCTCGTCGACCTGGCGCTGCTGGCGGCGTCGACGGGCGACGCCCTCGCGGCGAACGCGCTGCTCGAGCGCGTGGGGCTCCCCGCCGTGCGGGCGCGCATCGAGGCGCTCGGCATGACGCAGCTCGCGCTGCTCGACCGCTTCCGCGACGCGCGCGGCCTCGACGACGCCCCGCACGTCGCGCTCGGCTCCGCGCGCGAGCTGGCCGCGATGTTCGCCGCGCTGGTGAACACCACGGCCGTATCGGCCGGGGTGAGCGCCCAGGTGTCGGAGTGGCTGAGCCGCGGGCACGACCTCTCGCTCGTCGCCTCGGCCACAGGCCTCGACCCGTTCGCCCACGAGAGCGACCAGCACGGGCTCCTGTTCGTGAACAAGACGGGGCGGGACGCGGGGGTGCGCGTCGAGGCGGGTGTGCTGGCAGGGCCCAGGGCCGGTGTCGCCTACGCGCTCATCGTCTGCTTCGACGACCTCTCCATCGCGCACCGGCTCCGCGCGCACGACGCCTTCCGCGTGCTGGGGACCGACCTCATGGAGTACGTCTTCTAGACGCGTCGCCGTCCGTTCCGGCGGATTCCCGCGCATGACCGACGACGGATGCCGCGGCATCCGCTCCTCTATGCTGGCGCCGTGAGCACCGCCGCCCCCGACGTCGCCGCAGCCGGTCCCGCGCGAGCACGCGACGACCGCATCACGCTGCGCTTCCTGACGACACCGGCCGACACCGCGGCGGGAGGCCGCTCGGTCGCGGCCGGCAGCGTCATGGAGTGGATCGACAAGGCGGGCTACGCCTGCGCCGTGGGCTGGTCGGCGGCCTACTGCGTCACCGCCTACGTCGGAAACGTGCGCCACCGCCGGCCGATCGCGCCCGGCAGCCTGATCGAGGTGCAGGCGCGTCTCGTGCACACCGGCCGTTCGAGCATGCACGTGGTGGTGACGGTGTCGTCCGCCGACGTCGACACCCGCGTCTACACGCCGGCCACGACCTGCATCCTCATCTTCGTCGCGAAGGATGCCGACGGCCGGGCGCAGCAGGTGCCCTCGTGGGAGCCGCGCACCCGCTCCGACCGGGTGCTGGCCGAGGGAGCGCTGCTGCGCATCCCCGCGCGCACCGAGATCAAGCGGCTCATGCGGGAGGAGGAGTACACGGATGCCACGGCCGCGCCCCGCAGCATCCTGCGCTTCCTCGTCCCGCCCGGGGTCGTGAACTGGGGCGGCAAGGCCCACGGCGGCACGGTGATGCGCTGGATCGACGAGAGCGCCTACGCGTGCGCCGTCGGCTGGATGGGGAAGGACCCGCTCGCCGACCACGCCGTGGCGGTGTACTCCGGCGGCATCCACTTCTTCGCGCCGGTGCGCATCGGCGACATCGTCGAGGTCGACAGCCGGCTCATCCACACGAGCGACCGCAGCATGCACGTGAGCACGCGCGTGCTGACGGCCGATCCCCGGTCTCCACACGAGCGCACGCTCACCACCCTCTGCCTGAGCGTGTTCGCCGTGCCGGGGGAGGGCGGCGTCGCTCTTCCGGTGCCCTTCTGGGAGCCCGTCGAGGCGGAGGACCGGCGGCTCAACGCGCACGCCCGCGAGATCATCAGGCTGCGCGAGGACATCGTGCCGATCGCGGCGTCGATCTCGCTGGAGCCCTGAAGCCGGGGTCTACGCCGGTCCGTCGAGGCTGTCGATGAGCGCGAGACCGCGGCGCGCCCACTCGATCTCGCCGCGCGCACGCTCCACGAGGCCCTCATAGGCGAAGCGCTTGAAGGCGACCGTGCGGTCCTGCTCCTCGGCGGGGGTCTGGGCGAGGCGGCGCATGAGCATCGGGTTCTCCCGTGCGTCGATGCGGCGCAGCTCGATCTCCCACTGCTCGCGCAGCTCCTCGTGGTGCTCGATGTGCCCGACGAGGAACGCCCGTGCCGCCTCCGGCGTCGTCGTCTCGAGGTACGCGGCGCGCAGATGCGCGGGGTCGCGCACCCGGGCGTACTCGAGCGGCGACGACATCCACGCCAGGAAGGCCGCGTCGCCGGCGGGGGTCACGTGGTAGACCCGGCGGGTGCCGCGCTCACCGCGGGCCTGCTCCTCGCCCTCGATGAGCCCCTCGGACTCCATCTTGCGCAGCTCGGGGTAGATCTGGGAGTCGGGCGCGTGCCACACGTGGCCCACCGACAGGGAGAACTGCTTCTGCAGGTCGTACCCCGACAGCGCCCCGACGCGCAGGATCGCCAGCAGCGCGTTGCGCAGGCTCATGGCGCCTCCCGGAGGTGTCGAAACGGAGTGAGGGGGCCCGGCCGGCGACGAACCGCGCGATCGGACCCCCTCGAGACTATTGCCCGGCCTCAGGCCGACTCGTAGCCGGTGCGCCAGCCGCCCTGGTAGGTGGCGCGGGCGACGGTGGAGTACGGCACCGGGCTGACCACGGCGCGGACCTCGGTCTGCTCGTGGGGCTCGACGCTGGCCTTCTTCGTGCCGCCGTTCGGCTCGCCCCAGACGACCTTGAGCTCCGTGCCCTCGGGCACGCTCGGGTCGACGGTGGCGAGCGACAGGCCGCGGCGCTCGTTGGCGCTGTAGCCGGTGAACATCGAGTAGCCGACGACGGTGCCGTCCGCATCCACGACGGCGTCGTAGTTCGCCGAGCCGTAGTTGGCCAGCGGCAGGTCGAAGAACTTGTAGTTGGGGCCGTCGACGTTCAGCAGCGACGTCCACACCTTGCCGAGGTCTTCGGCGTCCCACGCGAGCGTGACCTTCTTGCGCTGCGAGGCCGGGTCGATCTTCTCGAGCGCGTCACGGCCGATGAAGTCGTGGTCGAACTTCACGAACGAGCCGTAGCCGAGCTCCCACGGCGTCAGGTAGTAGTCCTCGATGTTCTCCGAGACGAACGACCCGGCCAGCGTGCCGGTCGCCTCGTAGCCGTCGGCGGGCAGCCACTCGCGGTAGGCACGCTCCGCCTCGCCGGTGTAGATGGCGGGGAGCGGCGAGGGGATCCAGCCCGACTCCAGCGTGTTGGACGGGTAGGCGCGCGAGCCGACGGGCAGCAGGCCGAACTCGGCACCCGCCTCCACGATGGCGGTCCAGATGCGGTCGTGGTCCTCGTAGGGGCCCCAGATCTCGAGGCCCGGAGCGCCCGCCATGCCGTGGCGCAGCGTCTTGACGGTCGTGCCGTCGATGGTCATCGTCGACATGTTGAAGAACTTGAGCTGCTCGAGCGAGCCGCCGTTCAGCTTCTCGATGACCGACCAGGCGTTGGGGCCCTGGATCTGGAAGCGGTAGTACTGGCGGGTGACGGCGTGACCGTAGGGGCGCGAGGGCGAGCGACGGTCGACGGTGATGTCGAGGTTGCTGTAGCCGCCGGTCTCGCCGTGGAACATGAGCCAGTTCGACGCGGGCGCACGGCCGACGTAGGTGTATTCGTCCTCGCCCTCGCGGAAGAGGATGCCGTCGCCGATGACGTGACCCGACGCGGTGGTCGGCACGTACTGCTTGGCCTTGTTCAGGGCGAAGTTGGCGACCGAGTTGATGGCCGTGTCGGAGATCAGCTTGATGGCGTCGGAGCCGCTGAGGAACACGTTGTCCATGTGGTGCGACTGGTCGTAGAGCACGGCGGTGTCGCGCCACGCCTTCTGCTCCTTGATCCAGTTCTGGAAGTCCGCCGGCACGACGGGGTAGATGTAGGAGCCGATCTGGGAGTTGCGCAGCAGCTCGACGGGGCTTCCGGCCGCGTCGATGACTTCCTGCAGATTCTTGGGTGCCACGGTGAACCTCTTTCTGTTCGTGAGGGGGGAGGGATGCCGCGAGGCATCCCCGATTTCAGGAGAAGACGATGGTCTGGTTGCCGTCGCGGATGATCCGGTCCTGGGCGTGCCACTGCACGGCACGGGACAGGACGGCGCGCTCGACGTAGGCGCCGCGGGCCTGGAGGTCGGCCGCGCTCATCGAGTGGTCGACGCGGGCGACGTCCTGCTCGATGATCGGGCCCTCGTCGAGGTCCTTGGTGACGTAGTGGGAGGTCGCGCCGATGAGCTTCACGCCGCGCTCCTTCGCCTTGCGGTAGGGCGCCGCGCCGATGAAGGCAGGGAGGAAGGAGTGGTGGATGTTGATCACCGGCACCCCGACGGCGTCGAGGAAGTCCTCCGAGATGATCTGCATGTACCGGGCGAGGACGACGAAATCGACGTTGCCGCGCAGCAGGTCGAGGATCTTCGCCTCCGCCTCCGACTTGTCCGGCCCCTGCGAGGGGACGTGGAAGAAGGGGATCCCGAACGAGCGGACGTCCTCGGCGGTGTTGGTGTGGTTGCTGATGACCATCGGGATGGTCACGGGCAGCTCGCCGCGGCGGTGGCGCCACAGCAGCTCGAGCAGGCAGTGGTCCGACGTGGACGCGAGGATCGCCATCCGCTTCGGGATCGACTGATCCGTCAGCGTCCATTCGAGGCCCAGCGGCGTCACCGTCGCGGTCAGGTCCTCCTCGATCACCGGCATCGCGGCGGCCAGGTCGGGGCGGTGGAAGACCACGCGCTGGAAGTACTCGCCGCCGTCGGCGTTGGAGGAGTACTGGTCGAGCGTGGTGATGTTGCCGCCGTTGCGGGCGATCAGGGCCGTGACCGCCGCCACGATTCCGGGGCGGTCGGGGCCGTGGACGATCAGGCAGGCGTGATCGGCGAGCGCAGAGGTGTGCACGGTCATGAGGGCTCCTGTCAGGACTGGGCGCCGAGGTAGTCCCGCGCCCACTCCGATGTTGCCAGCAGTCCGCCGAACGTATAGAAGTGCAGGCTGACCTTGCCGGCGGCGGGGTCCTCCGACACGAGGGAGGCGAGATCGCTGACGAAGCGGTCGGGTCCGGCGGTGCCCATCAGGTTCGTGAGGGAGAAGCCGTACTTCTTCACGATCATCGCGTTCGCGCCGATGCCGAAGCGGCGGGCGAAGCCCAGCAGGCGCTTGATGCCGGCCGGTCCGGGGGTGCCGATGCGGATGGTGGAGTCGATGCCGCGGGCGCGCACCTGGTCGATCCAGGTCATGACCGGGTCGGTGTCGAAGGAGAACTGCGTCAGCACCGTCGTGCCGATGTTCTGCTCGCGCAGGGAGACGGCCTTCTCGTCGAGCGAGCGCCAGAGCACCTCGTCGGAGATGTCGGGGTGCCCCTCGGGGTAGCCCGCGATGCTGACCTCCTTGACGCCGTAGTCGGCGAGGATCCCGGTGCGGATCACGTCGTACGCGCCCTCGTACGGGCCCTCGGGCACGGCGGGGTCGCCGCCGACCACGAAGACGCTCTCGGTGGCGTCGACGTCCTGCAGCCGGGAGAGGAACTCCTCCAGCTGCGCCTGCGAGGAGAGGCGGCGGGCGGAGATGTGCGGCACCGGGATGAAGCCCATGTCGCGCACGGCCTTCGATGCCGCGACCCGCATCTCGAGGTCCTCATTGCCGAGGAAGGTCACGTTGATCTTGGTCCCCTGGGGGATGGAGTCCTTCGCCTCGATGAGGCCGGGGACGTCCTTGCCCGTCATCTCGAGCGAGAAGCCGCTGACGAGCTCGCGTTCCGCCGCGGCATTCCGCGTAGACGTGGTGTGTGCCATGAGCGAGGTCCTTTCCTCCGACCGGCCGGACGCCTCTTCGCGTCCTCGCTAGCACTTTACCTATACCCATAGGGAATGTACATAGCGACTTCGGATGCCGCGGCCGCCGCCCGCTCAGGAGTCGGCGTTCCCGTCGACCAGGGCCTCGCTCTCCAGCGTCATGAGCGCGCGCGTCTCGTCGAGGAGGCGCTGGAGGAGGTCGTTCAGGCGGGCGATCTCGTCGCCGTCGAGGTGGGAGAGCACGATCTCCTGCCCGCGCAGCGAGATCGGGAGCATGAGGTCGTGCATCTCGGCGCCCGCCCTGGTCAGGTACATCGGCCGCGATCCACGGGGTCCGTCGGAGAGCACGATCAGCCGGCGCTCGAGCAGCGTCGCCACGCTCTTGGACACGACCGCCTTGTTCAGCGCGGCGTAGGCGGCGATGTCGGTCGCGGCCATCCCCGGGTTCACCGCGAGGGTGGAGATCACGCGCCAGTCGTTCGTTCCCAGGCCGTATCGGCGCCGCAGCTCGTGCGACTCGCGCCAGACCAGCGCGTTGGAGACGAGCGCGAGGAGCCGGGGCGTGAAGTGGTCCGGGTCGATGGTGTCGGGCAGCGGCTCCGTGACCACGTCTGCTCTGCCGGCGTCGCCGCCGGCCGTCGTGTGCGCCATCGCCCATCCTCTCGCCCGGGGCGGCACGGCGTCTTCGCCGTACCGTGTGCACTCCATGGAACACCCCCGCGAGCGTGGATGGTTCCCCGGAAAGTAGTTTACGTGCATTCCTGTTTACATGTAAATGAGATCGTGCTAGCTTCACTTCTCGTCGGACCCGCCAGGCGGAGGACGACCATCACGGAGCGTCGACGAAGACCTGCTGCATGCGCCTTCCCGACGTCCACGCGACCCACGACGAGGAGGCTTGCGATGAGCGACACCGCTGCCCTGACCACCCAGCGACCGAGCGTCGCGGAGCTCGAGGAGCTGGCCTACGAGCTGCGCGCCAAGCTCCTGCAGCTCTGCGGCACCTACGAGGGCGCCGTGCACATCGGCGGTGACCTGTCGGCCGCCGACATCTTCACGGCGCTGTACCAGTACGGCCTCAGCGTCGACCCGACCGACATCCGCAACCCCACCCGCGACCGCTTCGTGCTGAGCAAGGGCCACGCCGCCGTGTGCATGTACATCGCGATGGCCATCCGGGGATTCTTCTCCTACGACGGCATCGTCGACACCTACGGTCAGCTCGACAGCGCCTACGGCATGCACCCGTGCAAGGTGCAGCTCCCCGGCGTCGAGTGCTCCACGGGCTCGCTCGGCCACGGCCTTCCGCTGGCCGTGGGCATGGCGCTCAGCGCCCGCGGTCGCGGCGAGTCGCACCGCGTCGTCTGCCTGCTCGGCGACGGCGAGACCGGTGAGGGGTCCGTCTGGGAGGCGGCGATGGCCGCCCGCAGCAACGAGCTCGGCAACCTGGTCGCCTTCGTCGACCGCAACCGTCAGCTGATGACGAGCTTCGCCGAGGAGCGGGTCGTCTTCGAGCCGTACCCCGACAAGTGGGCCGCCTTCGGCTGGAACGTGGTGCAGGTCGACGGCCACGACATGGCGCAGCTCGTCGCCGCGATCGACGCGCTGCCGGCCACCGACAGCGACCGGCCCACGGTCGTCATCTGCGAGACCGTCAAGGGCAAGGGCGTCGACTTCATGGAGGCCAACCTCGCCTGGCACGCCGGCTCGCTGGGTGCCGCCGATCTCGAACGGGCGATGGCCTCGCTCGACGCATCCCGCCAGAAGGAGTCCGTCTGATGCCCAAGACCTTCACGTTCGGTGAGTTCCTCGGAGCCCGCTCCGTCATCGGGACCACCCTCGCCGAGCTCGGCCATGAGCACCCGAACCTCTGGGTGCTGACCCCCGACATCGGCGCGACGGTGATCGAGTTCCGCGACACCTTCCCCGACCGGTTCATCGACGTCGGCCTCGCCGAGCAGGTCTGCGTGGGCATCGCCGCGGGACTCGCCTACGACGGCAACATCCCCGTCGTGTCGGGCATGCTGCCCTTCCTGTCGATGCGGGCGCTCGAGCAGATCCGCACGGACGTCTGCTACCCGAACCTGCCGGTCAAGATCATCGGCACCCACGGCGGCCTCGTCGGCAACGGCGGCTCCACGCACTACGCCGTCGAGGATCTCGCGCTCATGTGCGCGCTCACCAACATGACGGTGACCTCGGTCGGCGACCCGCTGATGGTGGGCGAGGTGATCCGCCAGTCGATGGCGATGGAGGGCCCGCTGTACGTGCGGCTCGCGGTGGGCAAGAAGGACAAGGTGCTCTACGAGCCGGGAGAGCACGACATCCGCATCGGCAAGGGCATCACCGCCCGTCAGGGCACGGATGCCACGATCTTCACCCACGGCACCGTCGTCGCCCAGGCGCTCGACGCCGCGGACGAGCTCGCCAAGGACGGACGGTCGGTGCGGGTGGTGGACATGTTCACGCTCAAGCCGATCGACGCCGACCTCATCGTGCAGTGCGCGGAGGAGACCGGCGGCCGCTTCGTCGTCCTCGAGGACCATCTCGCCTACGGCGGTCTCGCCAGTCGCGTCGCCGACGTGGTGGCCGATCGCGGGGTGCGCCTGACCGCCTTCGAGCGGCTCGGCATCCCTCAGGTCTACGCCGGCTTCGGCGACGACGAGGAGCTGCGCGACAAGCACGGCTACGGACTGTCGGCCACCGTCGCCGCCCTCCGCCGCGTCATCGCCGCGGACTGACCCCTTCTGCCCCTCGCTCAACGGAGAGACGAATGAGAACAGTCGCCGTCACCAGGATCGGCAGCCTGCGCGATCCGGACGAGTCCGCCCGCGGACGCATCGGCATCGTCGACATGCCCCAGCCGGACCTCGGGCCGGAGGACGTGCGCATCCGCGTCGCGTACTCCGCGATCTGCGGATCCGATCCGCACCTCGCCGAGGGCTTCTTCGGCACGGACGTGCCCATCGGCCTCGGCCACGAGCTGTCGGGCGTCATCGAGGCGCTCGGCGAGCGGGCGCACCGCAACGGCCTGCGGGTCGGCGACCGGGTGTCGGGCAACTTCCTGCGGTTCTGCGGCACCTGCCGGCCGTGCCAGGAGGGCAGGCAGCAGTTCTGCGAGAACATCCAGGACTACAACCGCCCCGGCATGGCCGAGACCATCACCTGGCACGAGTCGCAGGTCTACCGCCTGCCCGACGAGGTCACGCTCCGTCAGGGATGCCTGCTCGAGCCCACCTCGGTGGCCGTCCGCATCGCCGACAAGACCCGTATCCGCGTCGGCGACCGCGTCGCGATCTGCGGCGGCGGCCCGATCGGCCAGCTGACCCTCCAGGTGCTCAAGATGTACGGCGCCACGTCGCTGACCATGATCGAGCCCATCGCCGAGCGTCGTGAGATGGCCCTGCGTCACGGTGCGCAGCACGTCATCGATCCCGTCGCCGAAGACCAGCAGGTGCGCGCCGACGCGATCACGGACGGCCGCGGCTACGACATCGTCGTCGACGCGTCCGGCTCGCCCCGGGCCGTCCAGGGGCTCCTGGACATCGCCGCGAAGGGCGCCACCGTCGTCTATGGAGCGATGTACCCGCACGACTTCGCCATGCCCCTGAACCTCTCGGACTACCTGTACCTCAAGGAGCTCACGCTCACGGGCGTGTTCGTCTCGCCCTACGCGTTCCCGCGCGCACTGCAGGTGCTGCCCCTCCTCGACCTCCGCGAGCTGACCGAGGCCGTCTTCGACCTCGACGACGCGACCGAGGCCTTCGCCGTCCACGTGAGCGGCCGGCATCCGAAGGTCCTGCTCCGCTGCAACGACATCGACGACCTCGGGAGCGCCTCGTGACCCTGACGGATGCCGCGGCTCCGGCGGTCGCGCCCCGGACGCCCGCGCTCGAAGCCCGCGACATCGTCAAGCGGTTCGACGGCGTGCACGCCCTCGACGGCGCCGGCTTCGAGGTGCTGCCGGGCGAGATCCACGCGCTGCTCGGCGAGAACGGCGCCGGCAAGTCGACGCTGATCAAGGTCGTCACCGGCCTCTACGCGCCCGACGAGGGCGTGCTCCTGCGCGACGGCGAGGAGGTCGAGTTCGCCACGGTGCGCGCCGCCAACCACGCCGGCGTCGTCGCGCTCTATCAGGAGCTGTCGGTCATCCCCTCCATCAGCGTCGCCGAGAACATCCTGCTCGGCGACCAGACCCCGAGCCGCGGCGGCCTCGTGCAGTGGCGCGCGCTCAAGCGCAAGGCGCGTGCGCAGCTCGACAGCATCAACCAGCGCATCCCGCTGAACATGCTCGCCGGCGACCTCACGCCCGTGCAGCAGACGATGGTCGCCTTCGCGCGGGCCCTCGCGACCGACGCCCGCGTGCTGATCCTCGACGAGCCGACCGCCTCGCTGACCGACACGGAGATCACCGACCTGTTCGCCGTGCTGCGCTCGCTGCGCGAGCGCGGCGTGGCCATCGTCTACGTGTCGCACCGCCTCGAGGAGGTCTTCGAGCTGTGCGACCGGCTGACCATCATGCGCAACGGCCGCACGATCGTCACGAAGGACGTCGCGGACTCGCACATCGACGAGGTCATCTCCACGATGGTCGGCCGCTCCGCCGGCGAGCTGTACCCCGAACGGGGCTCCGGCGCCGGCCCCGTCGCGCTGACGGCCGCGAACATCGACGGCCGCCGCGTGAAGGACGTGTCGTTCGAGGTGCGCGAGGGCGAGGTCCTCGGTATCGGCGGGCTGGCGGGATCGGGCCGCAGCGAGCTGCTGCGCATCCTCGCCGGGGCGCAGAAGCACAGCGGCGGCGTGGTGACCGTCGGCGGCACGACGCTCAAGCAGTCGCCCGGCGTGGGCCGCGCCCTGGAGGCCGGCATCGCGCTCGTCCCGGAGGAGCGCCGCAGCCAGGGCGTCATCCTCGGCGCGACCATCCAGGACAACATCGCCGTGGCCAATATCAGCGAGGTCAGCACCATGGGCATCGTGTCGGCCTCGCGCATCTCGGTCATCACCCAGCGCGGCATGAAGGACCTCCAGATCAAGGCGCGCGGCCCGCGGCAGCCCGTCAGCGAGCTGTCGGGCGGCAACCAGCAGAAGGTGGTGCTGGCCAAGATGCTGGCCCGCCGGCCGAAGGTGCTGCTCATGGACGAGCCGACCCGCGGCATCGACGTCGGCACCAAGGCGGAGATCTACCGCCTCATCCGGCAGCTCGCCGAGGGCGGCACGGCGGTCATCGCCGTCAGCTCGGAGCTGCCGGAACTCATCGGGATGAGCGATCGCATCCTGATCATGCACGAGGGGCGGGTCTCGGGAGAGGTCCCGGCCGAGGGCGCGGACGAGGAAGTCCTGCTCGCGTACTGCTACGGAAAGGCGGAAGCACATGACCACCACCAGTAACCCCGGACTGGAGGACACCTCGACGCTGCGCGTTCCGCGCCGCTCGGTCGGGCAGTCCCTGCTGTCATCGGGCACCGTGCTCGCCCTGGTCGTGCTGATCATCTTCTTCTTCGCGATGCGACCGGACGTGTTCCTGAGCTTCACGAACGTCCGCAACATCCTGTACCAGGTGGCGATCCTGGCGATCATCGCCGGCGCGCAGACGCTGGTCATGGTGGTCGGCGACTTCGACCTGTCGGTGGCGGCCACCTCCGCGCTGGCGGGTGCGACGTCGGCGGCGCTGATGCTCGGCGGCACGCCCACGGGCGTCGCCATCCTCGCGGGGCTCGCCGTCGGACTCCTCGTCGGCCTCGTCAACGGCCTGCTGATCGCATATCTGAACCTGTCGGCCTTCGTCGCCACGCTCGCCACCCTCACCTCGGTGACGGGCCTGGCGTACCTCGTGACGCAGGGCACCACCCTGTTCAACCTGCCGGCCGACTTCAACAACCTCGGCCAGGGGCGCATCCTCCAGATCCCCCTGCCGGTGTTCTTCGCGATCGGCGTGCTGGTCGTGCTGTGGTTCGTGCTCAAGTACACGACCCTCGGCCGTCGCTGGTACGCCACCGGCGGCAACGTCGAGGTGTCGCGGCTCTCCGGCGTGAACGTGCGCCGCGCACGCCTCCTCGCCTTCACCGTGGCGGGCGTGGTCTCGGCCTTCGGCGGCATCCTGCTGGCGGCCCGCCTCGGCAGCGCGAGCGCGGTGCAGGGGTCGGACAACCTCCTCTTCTCCGTCGCCGCCGTCTTCCTCGGCATGACCGTGGTCCGCTCGGGCGCCGCGAACATCGTGGGCACCGTCGTCGGCGTCGCCATCATCGGCGTCATGAGCAACGGCCTCAACATCCTCGGCGTGAACTCGTACGTCCAGCAGGTCGTCACGGGGCTCATCATCATCGCCGCCGTCACCCTCTCGTCCCTCAAGACGCGCGAACGATAGCGCGTCCTGATCCCTCGACGCGCCGGTGCCCCCGCACCGGCTCGTCACCTCGCAGTCCCCACCCGCAATCCGCAGTTCAACGAAGGAGTTACACATGCGCAAGCGAATCTCGTCATTGGTGGCCGTGGCCGCCGTGACCGTGCTCGCCCTCACCGGATGCTCGTCCGGATCGGGCGGCGGCGGTGGCACCGGCGGCTCCGGCGACGGACCGTTCAAGGTCATCGCCTTCACCTCCGGCAACCAGACGCCGATCGGCGCGTGGTGGGTCAAGGCGGTCACCGCCAAGGCCGACGAGCTCGGCTGGGATCTCACGATGATCCAGGGCGACTTCGACTTCCAGAAGATGAACCCGCAGGTCGAGAGCGCGATCGGCCAGGGCGCCGACGTCATCCTCGACGGCTACACCGACGTCGCCTCGATCAGCTCGATCGTCACGGCCGCGAAGGACGCCGAGATCCCGATCTTCGCCATCGACAGCGCCACCGAGGCCAGCGATGCCTTCGCGCTCAACATCACCAGCGACCAGCAGGGCATCGTCGACGAGACGGTCGGCGCACTGGAGGAGCAGCTCGGCGGACTCGAGGGCAAGACCGTCATGGTCATCGGCCATGACCCGCACCCCGGCATCCGCCTGCGCGCGGGACTGGCCGAGCAGGCGCTGAAGGACGCCGGTGCCACCATCGCCGGCGGCTCGATCCAGAAGGTCAAGTCGCCCGCCACGGGCCGCACGGAGGCGCTCGCGCTGACGGCGGACTACCTGTCGGCCAACCCCGACGGCCTGGACGCCGTGTGGGTGGGCTGGGACGACGCGGCGCTGGGCGCCTCCAAGGCCATCACCGAGGCGGGCTCGAAGGCGAAGGTCACCGGTGTGGATGCCACGAGCGAGGCCATCGCCGAGATCGAGTCGGGCGGCTCGTTCCTCGCCACCGTCGAGCAGCCCTGGCCGTCGATCCTCGACACCGTGATGGAGGCCGTCACGGCCTACCAGAAGGACAAGACCATGCCGTCGACCAACTACGACGCCGTCGCGACGACTCTGGTCGACAAGGCGAACGCCTCGACGATCACCCCCTCCGACAAGCTCCAGTGATCCGCGGAGGGGCGGGAGCAGCATCCTCCCGCCCCTCCGTCCTTTCTCTTTCCGCCACCCACCCCCGCCTCACGTCAGAAGGTCAGCCATGCGCTTAGCAGGAAAGGTCGCCGTCATCACCGGCGGCGCCAGCGGGATCGGTCGCGCGACCGTCCTGAAGTTCGTCCGCGAGGGCGCGAAGGTCGTCGTCGCCGACCTCAACCTCGAACAGGCCGAGGCCGTCGTCGCGGAGGTCGAGGCCCTGGGGTTCGCAGGCGCGGCATCGGCCTCGAAGGTGGACGTCTCGGAGTTCGCCCAGGTGGAGGCCACGGTCGCCCACGCGGTCGAGGTGTTCGGACGCCTCGACGTCATCTTCAACAACGCGGGCATCGCCGGCGGCAAGGCGCTGCTCGACCACGACCCCGCCGTCGACTACGCGCCCATGATCCGCATCGATCAGGACGGCGTGTACTACGGCATCCTGGCGGCCGGTCGTCAGTTCCGCGACCAGGGGACCGGCGGCGTCATCATCAGCACCTCCTCGATCTACGGCGAGCAGGCCGCGGAGCTGGCGTTCAGCTACAGCGCCGCCAAGGCTGCCGTCATCTCCTTCACGCGCTCCGCCGCGTATGAGCTCGCCGAGTACGGCGTGCGCGCCGTCGCGATCACGCCGGGCCGTGTCGCGACGCCGATCATCGGCCAGTTCAGCGCCGAGCTCCAGGCGCTGTTCGCGTCCGAGCAGCTGCGAGGCAGGATGACCGCCCCCGAGGAGATCGCCGACGTCGTGGCGTTCCTCGCCTCCGACGAGGCCAACGTCATCAACGGCACCGTCGTGCACGTCGACGACGGCTACTCGGCCTACAAGCAGCGCTTCACCCTGCCCACCTTCTGAGCGCGACGATGACGGACACCACCCGCGACCTCCGGACAGACACCGGGCTGGACGTCGCGTGCCACATCAACGCGCTCCTGCCGGCCGCCGATCCCGAGCTGCTGCCCACCGCCCTCTCGGTGCTGGCCGACGCGGGCTTCTCCCGCATCGTGCTGCCGCCGCTGGATCCGAAGACGACGGATGCCGCGGCCCTGGCCGCCGTGCTGAGGGATCACGGCATGACGGGCCTCACGATCGCCGGCGGGCAGGGCGGCCAGGCCGACGTCTCGTCGGAGGACGCCGGGCGCCGCGCCGCCGGTGCGGCGCTCCTGCGGGACGTCGTCGACCTCACCGTCGCCCTCGGCGGCGACCAGATGAACGGCGTGCCGTACGGCCCGTTCGGCCCCCCGCAGGGTCCGACGTCGGCGGCGGCGATCGAGCGCGCGGCCGCCGAGGTCGGGGCGGTCGCCGACTACGCGCACGAGCGCGGCGTCACGATGACCTTCGAGGTGCTGAACCGCTACGAGACCTCGCTGCTGAACACCGCGGAGCAGGCGATGGCCTTCGCCGAGCTGAGCGGCTCCCCGCATCTGCGCATCCACCTCGACACCTTCCACATGGCGGTCGAGGAGGCCGACATGTCCGCCGCGATCCGCACGGCGCTCCCGCGCCTCGGCTACCTCGAGCTCGGGCAGTCCGGCCGCGGCCGCCTCTCCACCGGCGCGGTCGCGCTCGCCGACGTGGTGCGCCAGGCGCTGGACGACGGCTACGAGGGCCGCTGGGGCGTCGAGGCCTTCTCGCGCTCCGTGCTGGCCGGACCCGTCGCCGACATGCTGGCCATCTGGCGCGCGCCGTACGACGATGGAGCGGAGCTCGCCCGCGACGCGATGCGCGTCATCCGCCAGGGATGGTCGCTGAGCACCGTGGGCCGACGCAACCAGCGCCTCGCCCGCAGCGCCGCATCCTGACAACCCCCTTCGAACACCCACCCGCACCACAAGGAGTCACGCTCATGAGCACGACAGCCACCACCTCCGGAACGCTCCTCGACGCCGAGGTCTTCTCCGGACGCATCTTCCTCGACGGCGAATGGGTCGTCGGCGGCGGCGGCGAGATCGCCTCGACCGAGCCCGCGACCGGCGCGACGCTCGCGATGGTCGGCATGGCGGATGCCGCCGACGTGACCCGTGCGGCCGAGGGCGCCGCCCGCGCGCAGCAGGAGTGGGCGGCCCTGCCGCACCCCGCCCGCGCGGCGGTGCTGCGTCGCGCCGGCCAGCTCTGGGAGGAGCACGCCGAGGAGATCTCCGGCTGGAACATCCGCGAGGTCGGGGCGATCCCGCCGCTCGCCGGCTTCGCCCTGCACGTCACCGCCGCCGAGTGCTACGAGGCGTCGTCGCTCCCGTCCGCCCCGCGCGGAACGGTGCTCTCCAGCGAGGAGCCCCGGCTCTCGCTCGCCGAGCAGATGCCGGTCGGCGTCGTCGGCGTCATCTCGCCCTTCAACGTGCCGCTGATCCTGGGCATCCGCGCCGTGGCGCCGGCGCTGGCGCTCGGCAACGCCGTGCTGCTCAAGCCCGACCCGCGCACGGTCATCACCGGCGGTGTGTCGATGGTGCGCATCTTCGAGGAGGCGGGCCTGCCCGCCGGCGTGCTGCAGCTCATCCCGGGCGGCGCCGAGGTCGGCGAGGCCATGATCGCCGACCCGCGCGTGCGCGTCATCGCGTTCACCGGCTCGACGCGCGCCGGTCGCTCGGTCGGCGAGCAGGCCGGCCGCCACCTGAAGCGCGCCCACCTCGAGCTCGGCGGCAACTCGGCCTACATCGTGCGCGCCGACGCCGACGTCGACAAGGCCGTCAACCTCGCGACCTGGGGCGCCTTCCTGCACCAGGGCCAGATCTGCATGACCGTCGGACGCCACATCGTGCACGAGTCGGTCTTCGACGAGTACGTCGCCAAGCTCGCCGCGAAGGCCGAGTCCATGCACGTCGGCGACCCCGCCGCCGGGCAGGTCCATCTCGGGCCCCTCATCGACGAGGTGCAGCGCGACCGCGTGCACACGCTCGTGCAGGACGCCGTGGCGCAGGGTGCGGAGCTCAAGGCCGGCGGCACCTACGACCAGCTGTTCTACCGCCCGACGGTGCTGGCGAACACGCCGAGGGATGCGGCGGCCTACTGCGACGAGGTCTTCGGGCCCGTGGCATCCGTCGTGTCGTTCTCGACCGACGACGAGGCCGTCGAGCTCGCCACCGAGTCGGACTACGGCCTGTCGCTGGGCATCGTGACCGCCGACGTGTTCGGCGGTCTGGAGCTGGCACGCCGGATCCCCACCGGCATCGTGCACATCAACGACCAGACCGTCAACGACGAGGCCAACGCTCCGTTCGGCGGCACCGGCTCGTCGGGCACGGGCTCGCGTCACGGCGGCGCCCAGGCGAACATCGACGCCTTCACCGAGACCCGGTGGATCACGATGCGCCGCGAGCCGGGGCAGTACCCGCTCTGAGCCCAGGCGGCCCCGCGCGGCGGCAGCGGATCTAGGCTCGACACACCCAGCCGTCGATGAGGAGGCCGATATGAGGATCACCGCCGCTGTCGCCGAGGAGACCGGTGCTCCCCTGCAGATCGAGACGCTGGAGCTCGACCCTCCGGGGCCTGGGGAGGTGCGCGTGCGCCTGGTCGCGACCGGCGTCTGCCACACCGACGCCATCACCCGTGACGGCCACCTCCCGCTGCCGCTGCCCGGCGTGCTCGGGCACGAGGGCGCCGGGATCGTGGAGGAGGTCGGCGAGGGCGTCACCACCGTCGAGGTCGGCGACCACGTGGTGATGGGCTGGCCGTTCTGCGGCGAATGCCGCAACTGCCTGCGCGGGGAGCCGCGGTACTGCGCGCAGCTCGGACCCGCGGTCGCAGCCGGGGTGCGCTTCACGGGGCCGCTGGCCGGCACGGGGGCGTACCACCGCGAAGACGGCTCGCCGCTGTCCGGGCACTTCTTCGGCCAGTCCTCGTTCGCGACCGCGTCGATCGCCCTGGCCTCCTCGCTCGTGAAGGTCGATCCCGCTCTGCCGCTGGAGCTGCTCGGCCCGCTCGCGTGCGGCATCTCGACCGGCGCCGGCGCCGTGCTGAACACCGCGCGACCGCAGCCGGGCGAGAGCATCGTGGTCTTCGGGGCGGGGGCGGTGGGACTGGCAGCGATCATGGCGGCGCGCAGCACGCCCGCGACGACCATCGTCGCCGTCGACCTGAACGCCGATCGCCTCGAGCTCGCGCGCCGGTACGGCGCCACCCATGTCTTCCGGGCGGGGGAGGGCGACGTGGATGCCGCGATCCGCGAGGCGTGCGGGGGAGACCCCGACCACGTCATCGAGTGCACGGGGGTCATCGCCGTCGTCGAGCAGGCCGTCGGCCTGATCGGGATGCTGGGAACCTGCATCCTCGTGGGCGGCGCGCCCGCGGGCGCGGCGTTCTCGGTGGAGCACCAGCCCGCCCTGTGGGGCAAGCGCATCGTGGGCACCCTCGGCGGCAGCAGCACCAGCGCACGGCTGATCCCCGCGCTGATCGCGCTGCACGCGCAGGGAAGGTTCCCCTTCGACGAGCTCGTGCGCTTCTACGACCTCGACCAGGTGGAGCAGGCCATCGCCGACAGCGCGTCGGGCGAGGTCATCAAGCCGATCCTGCGCATCTCGTCCGTCTGAGGCGGGCGGCGGCGGCGACAGGGCGGGGGCGCCGCCCGACCGACGGGCTCAGCCCAGGTGCACGGCGGGGCCGCCGTCGCCCGAGGGCAGCAGGTGCTCCTTCGTGCCGCGGATCATGAAGAACGCCACGACCGATCCCGCTGCCATCACGACGGCCGCCGCCAGGAACGTCGCCGAGTAGCCGGCTGTGAAGGCGGCCAGCTGCGACGGACCGTCGGTGACGTCGACGGTCGCCACCGCCGCGGCGTAGAACGCGGTGAAGACCGACAGCCCGATGGACCCGCCGATCTGCATGGCCGAGTTCGCCGCGGCCGAGGCGACCCCGGCGTCCTGCGGCGCGACGCGGGCGAGCGCGAGGTTCTGCATCGGGATGAAGAGGTTCGCCATGCCGAGACCGAGGAGCACGAGGCCCGGCAGCACCTCGACGAAGTAATCGCCACCCGGCGTGATGCGGCTGAGGTAGAGCAGGCCGGCCGCGGCGATGAGCGGTCCGACGATCATCATCGGCCGCGGCCCGATGACGGGGAGCAGGCGCGTCAGCACCGGCGCGCACAGCATGATGACGATCGTCATCGGCAGGGAGGCGACGCCGGCGACCAGCGGCGTGAATCCCAGCACGATCTGCAGGTGGAACGCGAGGTAGACCGTGCCGCCGATCATCGCGCTGCCCGAGATGGCCTGAAGCAGCATGGCGCCGCCGCGCACGCGGTCGGTGATGACGCGCAGCGGCAGCAGGGGCTGCGCGACGCGCGACTCGATGACGACGAACGCGACGAGCAGTGCCACGCCCAGCACGACGAAGCCGATGGTGTCCAGGCGCGCCCAGCCGTACTCGGCGAGGCTGAAGCCGTAGACGAGCGAGCCGAGGCCGGCCGTGACGGTGAGGGCTCCGGCGAGGTCGTAGCGGTTCTCGCCGTCGGCGCGCGACTCGCGCAGGAAGAGGAACCCGCCGATGACGCCGGCGAGCACGAACACGACGTTCACCAGCAGGCACCACCGCCAATCCGCGAACTCGGTCAGCACACCGCCGAGCAGCAGGCCGACGGCGGCGCCGGTGCCCGCCACCGTGCCGAAGACGGCGAAGGCGGTGTTGCGCTCCTTGCCGCCCGGGAACGACACCGTCAGCAGCGCGAGGGCGGCGGGGGCGAGGAGTGCCGCGAAGACGCCCTGCAGTCCCCGGGCGGCGATGAGCTCGGTCGCGTTCTGGGCGAGACCGCCGAAGACGGATGCCGCGCCGAACCCGATCATGCCGACCATGTACGTGCGCTTGCGGCCCCAGTAGTCGGCGATCCGGCCGCCGAGCAGGAGCAGGGCGCCGAAGGCGAGGGCGTACGCCGTCACGACCCACTGGCGCTGGCCGTCGGTGAGTCCGAGGGCGAGCTGCGCCTGCGGGAGGGCGATGTTGACGATCGTGCCGTCGAGCACGACGACGAGCTGGGCCAGCGCGAGGATGATCAGCGCACCCCAGCGACGGGCGCCGCGGATGCCGCGGGAGCCGAGGGGGACGGCCCCGGTGCGGGGAAGGGGGATGGTGCCGGTGGACATGAAGAAACCTCCGGGGCTTCATGAGGAAGGATGCCGGAGGTTTCAAGCCTCGGACCGCGATCGCCTCGGCGACGCAGCCGTCACCCGCCTGTCTTCGGCGGGTCAGGCCTCCATTCTACCCGGCATCGCCGGCGGAGATCCGCTCGCTGATGACGCGAGCGGTGGCGGCGGGATCGGGACGGTGCATCACCGACTCCGGCACGATGACGAGCTCGGCGGCCGGGATCGCCTCCGCCAGCTGGTCGGCCGCGGTGACGAGCATCGGGAATGTCTGCTCCCCGCGCAGGATGGTGACCGGCGCGGACACGTTCCGCATCGCGGACGTCGGCGTCGACAGCCGGGCGGTGAGCAGGGCGTCGTAGACCGTGGACGGGGCCAGCGGCACGAGCGCGGGGAACATCTCGCTGCGGCGGATCGACTCCACCATCTCGCGCGGCAGCTCCACGCCCTCGAGCTGGAACAGCGACACGGCCTCGCCGGGGTCGCCGGCGTCGACCAGCTCCTGCAGTCGATCCGCGAGGGCGGGGTCGGGGTCATCGTGGCCGAAGCGGAACGGCGGCTCGGAGAGGAAGAGCGCCCGGACGGGCACGCCGAGCGAGGCCGCGTAAAGCGCGAGCACGGCACCGGACGAGTGGCCCAGCACCGCGGCCCTCCCGCCGACGGCGTCCATGACCGCCGCGACGTCGGCGACCTCGTCCTCCGGCTGGGATCCCCGTCGGTCGCCGCTCTCGCCGCGGCCGCGCCGGTCGACGGTGACCGCGCCGAAGCCGTGGATCGCGAGGGCGTCGGCGAGTCCCTGCCCGTCGGACGCCCGCGAGAAGGCGCCGCCGAGGATCACGACCGGTGGGCCGTCGCCGGTCCGCTGGAACGCGATGCGGGTGCCGTCTGCGGACGTCGTCGTCTCCATGCCGACAGCAGACCACGAGTCGCCGACATCCGCGACCCCCTCGCGGCCGCGAGGGTCAGCGCAGCATCCGCTCGACGTCATCCGCCCAGGTGCGCAGCACCCCGACGTGACCGCGGCCGGCACGCGGATGCACCTCGGCGCGCGGGCACCGTACGGCGATGAGGTGCGCGTGCCGGACGGGGATGATGCGGTCCTCATCGCCGTGCACCAGGTGCACGGGCGCGCTGATGCGGTCGAGGTCGACGCCCCACGGTGTGACGAAGGCCACGTCATCGTCCGTGCCGCCGCTCTCCTCGGTCGCTCCGCCGCGTCCGGCGTCCTCGCCGACCGCGGCGAGCTCGCCGTCCAGCGCCGCCCAGTCGTCGGCGGTGAACTGCCCGGGGTCGAAGTCGGCCGTCTCGCCCCACGTCTCCCGGGCCGCGCGGCCCCGCTCCGCGCTCTGCAGCGCCGCCGGATCGTGCATGCCCTCGAACCACGACGCCTCGCCGGTGAAGGGCGCGGGCGAGGCGAACGCCACCACCCCGAGGACGCGGTCGCCGGCGTGAGCGGCGGCCGCCAGGGCGTGCGGACCCCCGCCGGAGTATCCCGCCAGCGCGAACCTGTCGACGTCCAGCGCGTCGGCCGCGGCGAGGAGGTCCGCCGCCGCGTCGGCGACGGATCGCCCCGGCAGGCGCTGCGAACCGCCGAAGCCCGGCCGCGCGACCGAGATCAGCCGCACGTCGTGTGCGCGCGCCCAGGCGGCGTGCGGAGCCAGCGGCGCACCGGTGTGCGGCGTGCCGCCCGACCAGAGGAGGACGGCTGTCGCATCCGGGCCCGCGCCCGCTTCGTACGCGACCACCGTCCGACCGTCGACGGCGAACTCGTGGCGGAGGGCATCGGCGCTCATGCCAGCACCCTATGCCCGGCGCGTCGGCCGACGTGCGAAGACCCGACGTGCGCGGATCCCGACGTGCGCGGCCTACCCCCGTGCGGCCTCCTCGATGATCTCCACGACGGCGTCGGGCTGCGAGAGGAAGGGGGAGTGGCTCGTGTTCAGACGCCGCACCGTCGACCCCGCGCGTGCGGCCAGACCGACCTGGGCGGGCTCGGGGAAGATCGCGTCCTGCTCGGTGACGATGTAGGTGCTCGGCTTCGTCCGCCACGCCGCGCCGGTGAGCGGCTCCTGGAAGGCGAGCACACTCTGCGGCTTCAGCCGCGCGACGGCGGCCTCGGCCGCGCTCGGCTCGACGTCGGCGAAGAAGAGGGATGCCGCGGGCTCCTGCTCGGTGCCGGCGGTCGCGGTCGGTCCGTCGACGACCCACCACGACGGGGCGACCCCGCCGACGGCGCCGAGGAGCGATTCGCCCTCGTCGAGCACGAAGGCGGCGACGTAGACGATGTGCTGGACGGCGTCGTCCGTTGCCGCCTGCGTGGTGGGCACGCCGCCGTAGGAGTGCGCGACGACGACGACGGGTCCGCCGACGGCGGCGATCGCGTCGCGCACCGCGTCGGCGTCATCGGAGAGGTGGAGCCCCTCGATGCGTTCGGCGTGCACGGTCGGGAGGTCGAGGGTGCGCACGGCCCACCCGTGCTCCTCGAGCCGCGTCTTCACGAGGTCCCACGCCCAGGCGCCGTGCCAGGCGCCGTGCACGAGCAGGATGGTGGGGCGTTCGGACATCGTCGTCTCCTCGATCGGGTGTCCGGGCCGCTGCGCCCGGAGCTCCTCGCACCATAGACGTGAAGGCCCCCCGGACGCAGTGGCCGGAAGCGCAGAATGCTGGCGCTGCGCGCAATCGAGCCCTGTCCGCCCGCGTCGTGTTCCGCGACACTGGGTGCATGGATCAGAGCCTGCACTTCGTCACCCTGTCGACGCCCGACCTCGACGCGACGCGACGGTTCTACGGCGACGGCCTCGGCTGGACCGCGCTGGTCGACGTCGAGGAGGAGGTCGTCTTCTTCCAGGCTGCGCCCGGCCTCGTCCTGGGTTTCTTCGACGCCGACAAGTTCGAGCAGGACCTGGGGCGCGAGCGGCCCGGCTCCGGCGTCGAGGGCGTGGTGCTCGCGCACAACGTCCCGGATCGCGAGGCCGTGGCATCCGTGCTCGAAGCCTTCGAGAACGCGGGTGGGACGATCCTCACACCCGCTCGGGACGGGGCGTTCGGGGGGATCTTCCACGGACACGCGGCGGATCCGAACGGCGTCGTGTGGGAGATCGCGCACAACCCCGGGTGGCGCATCGCGGCAGACGGCACGGTGGTCTTCGCTCCGCCGGAGTAGCGTTCGCTCATGATCGCCCCTTCGCATCCGCCGGCGTCGGTCACCGTCCAGGGCAGCACGCGTCATCTGGCGCGCGGCGAGGACTACGACTACTTCTGCGACGTCGTGGCGCCCGTGTACGTCGGGGTGCGGCCCGACCGGCCGGCGGGCGTCTTCGCCGCCGACTTCGCCCTGTACGACTTCGGCGCGACGGGCTACGGAGTGCTGACGACCCCGCCGGTGTCTGCGCAGCGCGACCGGTCGGCGATCGCCCGCCTGTCGGATGACGCGCTGTTCCTCAACTTCAGCCGCGCGCCGTGGGTCGTCGAGCACCTCGGCCGGCGCTGGACCGTGCCCGGCGGGGTGCCGTTCCTGCTGGACAACAGCATGCCGTTCCGCATCGTGGTGGACCCCCGGCGCACGCTGCGGCTGCATTCGCTCCGCATCCCGCGGGGCCTGCTGGCGCGCGAGGATGTGGTGCGGATCGACGAGCGCGTGCGCGCGACGGCGGCCGGTGCGGTGCTGGCCGCCCAGGCGGGGCTGCTCGCGACGGTCGTCGAGGAAGGGCGGCTGGCGGCGGCTCCCGCCATGAGCGACGCGGTCGTCGCGCTGCTGGACGCGGTCGACTCCTCCGAGGACGCGCCTTCTGCCGACCGGCTGCGCGTTGCCCAGACGTCGGCGCGGGAGCGCCTCGGTGACCCGACGTACTCCGTCGACGCCCTCGCGCGCGCGATGGGATGCTCGCCGCGCACCGTGCAGAGCGTCTTCGCGGCCCACGGGCAGACGTTCGCGGCCTGGCTGCGCGACGAACGGCTGCAGCACGCCCGTGCCCTCCTGGTCGACCCCGCCTGGCAGGGGCGCACCATCGCGGCGGTGGCCGCGGCATCCGGTTTCGCCGACGTCTCCGCGTTCCACCGTGCCTTCCGCGCCCGCTTCGGGTGCACGCCGTCGTCGCTGCGCTGACGACGAGCGGGTCCGGAACGAGCGTTCAGTCAACGGATCGGTGACGATCGTCAAGAAACGCTTGACAGTTCATGAGCCATGGCTGACCATGATGTCGTCAGCACAGAGGCGTGAGGACCGGGGTCGCAGCCCCCCACGCTTCGTCGACGCCCCATCCGTCAACGAGAGGCCCGTCAATGAAGAAGAACCTCGCAGCGCTCGGCCTGCTGGCCGCCGCCGCTCTCGCGCTCGCCGGCTGCACCGACTCCGCAGCCCCGGCGCCCGCCGGATCAGCCGCCGCCACCGCCGACGGCGGCTCGGGCGAGATGACGCAGATCCGCGTCGCCGCGCTGCCCATCGCCGAGAGCGGCGCCCTCTGGGCCGCGATCGACGAGGGCATCTTCGCCGACCACGGGCTCGAGGTCGAGGTGGTCCCGGCCCAGGGCGGCGCCCAGGCGATCCCCGCCCTCATCAACGGCGACATCGACTTCGCGATCGGCCAGCCCTTCGGCCCCTTCCGTGCCAGCCTGCAGAACCTGGGTGCGGTCATCATCAGCAACTACGCCAGCTCGCTGCCCGCCAGCGCCGACACCGACGTCAACGCGGTCGTGGCGCTCTCGAGCTCGGGCATCAGCAGCCCGAAGGACCTCGCGGGCAAGCGCGTCTCGGTCAACAGCCTCGGCGCCGCCGGCGACGTGACGATCATGAAGGCCGTCGAGGACGACGGGGGAGACCCGAAGAGCATCCAGTTCGTCGAGGTCGCGTTCCCCGACGTCCAGGCGCAGCTGGAGGCCGGCAGCATCGACGCCGGATGGGTGCCCGACCCCTTCATGTCGCAGATCGCCGGCAACGGCGGCGCGATCATCACGCACCCGTACCAGGCGACGATCCCGGGGCTCGAGCTGCTGACGAACATCACGACGCAGAAGAAGATCGACGAGGACCCCGAGCTGGTCAAGAACTACGCCGACGCGATGTCGGAGGCGCTGACGTGGGCGTCGTCGAACGAGGACGCCGTCCGCGCCGCGATCGTCGAGAACATGAAGATCCCCGAGGCGGCGGCCGCCGGCATCACCCTGCCGGTGTTCAGCCCCGAGCTCGACGTCGACAACCTGCGCACCCTGGCAGGGCTCGCCGTGGGCTACGGCGTGCTCGACAAGGAGCCCGACTTCGACGCGATGATCAAGCTCCAGTGATCTCCGGATGCCCCGTCCCCCGCGTCGCCGGGGACGGGGCATCCTCCTCGCCCTTCGCCCGAGAACACGGAGCCGGATGATGACCACGCTGGACACCCCGCAGACCACCCCGCCGTCCGCGGGGCGCGATGCGGTCGCGCCCGCCCGCACGCGACGGATGCCGAGCGCGGCGCGCAAGGCGCTGCTCGGCGCCCTGGGGGTCGTCGGCTTCCTCGCGACCTGGCAGCTGATCCCCGCGCTCGGGATCATCGACGCGCGCTACCTGCCCTACGCCACCGACACCCTCGCGCGGCTGGGGACGATGCTCGGCGACCTGGAGTTCTACCGCAACATCGGGCGCACGATGACGTCCTGGGCGATCGGCCTCGTCATCGCGCTGGTCGCCGCGGTCGTGCTGGGCGCCGTGGTCGGGCTCGTGCCGGTGCTGCGCCGCGCGACGCACACCACCGTGGAGTTCCTCCGGCCCATCCCGTCGGTGGCGCTGATCCCGCTGGCCATCCTCATCTTCGGCATCCAGCTGCCCGCGGCGCTCGTCATCATCGTCTACGCGACCTTCTGGCAGATCTTCGTGCAGGTGCTCTACGGCGTGGCCGACGTCGACGCGGTCGCCCGCGACACCGCGCGCAGCTTCGGTCTCGGACGCGCGGCGCGCTTCCGCCACCTCGTGTTCCCCACGACGCTGCCCTACCTCATGACGGGGCTGCGCCTCGGCGCGGCGGTCGCCCTGATCCTCGCCATCACCGCCGAGATGACCATCGGCGTGCCGGGCCTGGGCAACGTGCTGAACGTCGCGCGCAACGCGGGCGACAACGTGACCGTCTTCGCCGTCGTGGTCACGACGGGCCTGCTCGGCCTGCTGGTGAACCTCGTGTTCCGCTTCATCGAGCGCCGCACGCTGTCGTGGCACCAGTCCGTGCGCGGGGAGGAGGTGCTGTGACGCTGTACACGAGCACCGTCGTGACCCCCCGCCGTCGGCCGGGGGTGTGGGCCAGGGTCGGGCAGAGCACCGTGTACGCGATCGGACTGCCGCTCCTGCTCCTCGTCGTCTGGGGCGTCTGGTCGAGCGCGTCGCCGCAGATCTTCTTCCCCGATCCGATCGTCATCGTGCAGGCGTTCGTGAAGACCTGGATCGGTCCCGCGTTCGTCGTGGACGTGCTCCCGAGCCTCGGCCGGCTGGCGCTGGCGATCGTCCTCGCCGTCGTGCTGGGCGTCGCCGCCGGCATGATCATCGGCCTCACACGCTGGCTGCGGGAGCTGCTGGAGCCGACGCTGGAGTTCTTCCGCGCCATCCCGCCGCCCACCCTCATCCCCGTCTTCATCCTCCTCATGGGCATCTCCGACACCATGAAGGTCAGCGTCATCGTCGCCGGGGCGATCTGGCCCGTGCTGCTGAACACCATCGAGGGCGTGCGGGCGACCGACGCGATCATGACCGAGACGGCCCGGTCGTTCGCGCTGACGCGAGCGGAGCGCATCCGCTACCTCGTGCTGCCGGCCGCGAGCCCGCGCATCATGGCCGGCGTCCGCCAGACCCTGTCGATCGCGCTCATCATGATGGTGATCTCCGAGATGTTCAACACGTCGTCGGGCCTCGGCTACCGCATCGTCTACTTCCAGCGGAACTACCTCATCGCGGAGATGTGGAGCGGCATCCTGCTGCTCGGTCTCGTCGGGGTGCTGCTGGCCGTCATCTTCGGCTTCGCCGAGCGCCGGGTGCTGCGCTGGTACCACGGCATCAAGGAGGTAGAAAGTGCCTGACACCCTGCTCACCGTGACGAATCTCAAGAAGGTCTACGAGTCCTCGACCGGCTCGGTGGAGGCGATCGGCGACATCAGCATCACGATGCGGCGCGGCGAGCTGGTGTGCATCGTGGGGCCGTCGGGCTGCGGCAAGACGACGCTGCTCAAGTGCATCGCCGGCCTGCTCTCGCCCACCGCCGGCGTCATCGAGCTCGACGGTGCCCGCGTGACCGCACCGCCGCCCAACATGGCGCTGGTGTTCCAGGAGTACGGCCGCAGCCTCTACCCGTGGCTCACGGTGCGGGGCAACGTCGAGCTCCCGCTGCGGCACAGGGGGCTGAGCCGCGCCGAGCGCGACCGGCTGGTCGACGACGCCCTCACCGCCGTCGGACTCGAGCACGCCGGCAAGAGCTACCCCTGGCAGCTGTCCGGCGGCATGCAGCAGCGCGTGGCCATCGCCCGCGCCGTGGCCTACCAGCCCGAGGTGCTCATCATGGACGAGCCGTTCGCGGCCGTCGACGCGCAGACCCGCGCCGACCTCGAGGACCTGGTGCGACGCCTCCACCTCGAGCGGGGCATGTCGATCCTCTTCGTCACGCACGACATCGACGAGTCCGTCTACCTCGGCGAGCGCGTGGTGGTGCTGTCCAAGTCGCCGACCTGGGTGCAGGAGGACCTCGTCATCGACCTCGCCCCCGAGCGCGACCAGATCATGACGCGGGCGCTCCCGCGCTTCACCGAGCTGCGCACGCACGTCTACGAGCAGATCCAGCGCGCCAAGCGCGGCGAGGCCGTTCGGCCCGTGCGATGACCGCCGGGCAGGAGCGGGTCGCGCCCTACCGCGCGCCCCGTGAGCTCCTGCTGGCGCTGCTGGGCGATCACGTGCTCGACCACCCCGAGCGCCCCGTGCGCGCCGCCGCGGTGATCACCGTCCTGGAGGGCGCGGGCATCGCGGAGGCCGCGGTCCGCGCCTCCCTCTCGCGCCTCGTGCGCCAGGGGGTGCTGGCCTCGCAGCGTCACGGACGCGAGATCGCCTTCCGCCTCACCGCCGCCGGCGCCGCGCTCCTGTCGCAGGGCAACGAGCGGGTGCGCGGCGACCACCCCTTCAGCCCGCACGGGGGCGGCTGGACGCTCGTGACGTTCTCCATCCCCGAGGGGCGCCGCGACCTGCGTCACCGGGTGCGCTCGACGCTGACGTGGCACGGGTTCGCACCGCTGCGCGACGGCCTATGGCTGGCACCCGGAGAGGTCGACCTGCGCACCTCGCTGCTGCCCCTTACCGGCGAGCTCGACGACGGCGCCGTGATGGCGTTCCGGGCACGAGAGCTCGAGGAGTTCCCGATGGCGCCGAGCGTGCACCAGGCGTGGGACATCGAGGCCATCCGGGCGGCCCACGTCGCCTTCCTCGGCACGTGGGAGGACGTGGATGCCGCGGAGGTCGCCGTCCGCGACGCGGCGCTCGTGACGCGGATCGAGCTCGTCGCCGACTGGCTCGAGCTGCTGGGCACCGACCCGGGGCTGCCGCCGGAGTACATGGACGACGACTGGCCGGCCGCCGCATCCGCCCGCGTCTACCGCCGGCTGCGCGACGGGCTCGAGGAGGCCGCGTCGGCCGGGTTCGCGACGCTCACCGGAGCGGCGCCCGCGCTCCGCGACTGACCGTTCCGTCGGGCGCCGCCCCATCGAGCACGTAGCGCGGCCGCCCCACGAGGATCCCGATCGAGAGCTGCACCGCCAGCACCACCGCGACCAGCCCGAGCGACGCCGCCCACCCGCCCGTCAGCGTCACGAGAGCCCCGAAGGCGATGGGGCCGAGGGCGGCGAGGAGGTATCCGCCCGACTGGGCCATGCCGGAGAGCGCGCCCGCCGTCTCGTGGGTGCGGGCGCGGAGACTGAACAGGCTCATCGCCATGCCGAGCGCCGCGCCGCAGCCCAGACCGCAGACGACGGCCCAGAGCAGGAACAGCTCCGGCGCGACGATCAGCCCGACGATGCCGAGCAGGGTGACCGCGGGGATCGCCGCCGCGGCGAAGCGGGCGACCGCGCCGCGCAGCAGCAGCGGGACCACGAGCGAGCCGGCGAAGCAGAACACCTGGTAGATCATCACGTCGATGCCCGCGACGACCTCCGTGCGGCCGAGCGACTGCGCGATCGGCGCGAACCAGGTCACGAGCATGTAGAACGTCATCGACTGCAGGCCCATGTACAGCAGCACCTGCCATGCCAGCGCGTCGCGCCAGATGGTCCCGCCCACGGAGGAGCGCCGTGCCGGGGCGCGGTGCGCCGGCAGCCCGCGGGTGCACGCGATCCAGGCGATCACGGCGAAGGGCAGCAGCGCCCCGGTCCACAGCAGCGCGGCCCGCCATCCGAGCGGATCGCCCCCGGCCTCGACGTGCGAGATCGGCACGACGACGCCGGAGCCGACGGCTCCCATCCCCGCCAGGCACGCGGTGAAGACGGCGGTCACCGCGGGCACACGATCGGGGAAGTCGCGCTTGATCACGGCGGGCATCAGCACGTTGACGATCGCGAGCGACGCCCCGATCAGCGCGGTGCCCAGCCACAGGTTCGCGGTGAGCCCCGGAACGGAGCGCCATGCCGTGCCGGCGCACAGCAGGAGCAGCGCCACCAGGACGGTCCGCGACATCCCGAATCGGGCGCTGAGGCCCTGCGCGAGCGGCGAGACCAGCCCGAAGGCGATGAGCGGCACCGCCGCCAGGGCGCCGAGCGCGGCCTCCGTGGTGCCGAGGTCGGCCGAGATCTGCGCCAGCAGCGGCCCGATCCCGGTGATCGTCGGCCGGAGGTTGAGCGCGATGAGCAGCACCGCGACCAGCAGAAGGACTCGGGATGCCGCGGGCCGCGGCATCCCGAGTCCTTCGACGTCGTCAGTGGGCCTGGGCTGCAAGGGCCGCCGTGTCGATGTGCGCGATGGAGCGGGTGTCCTGGAAGGCGCGGACGCCCTCGATGCCCTGCTCGCGGCCCATGCCGGACTGCTTCATGCCGCCGAAGGGCGCACGCAGGTCGAGGCGGGTGGCGCCGTGGTCGTTGACCCAGACGTAGCCGCACACGAGCTGCCCGCCGACGCGGTTGGCCGCCTCGACGTCGGCCGTCCACACCGAGCCGCACAGGCCGCCCCACGTGTCATTGGCCAGCGCGACCGCCTCGTCCTCCGTGTCGAAGCCGATGACCGGGATGACGGGACCGAACTGCTCCTGCGTCACCACCCGCAGCGACGGGTCGGGGTTGACCACGAGGGCGGGGCGCAGGAAGTTGCCGCCCGAAAGCTCCCCGCCGGGGAGCTCGCCGTACTCGCGCACGTCGGCTCCGGCATCCTTCGCCTCCTGGATGATCTCCTCGACGAAGGCCTTCTGGGCCGGCTGGTGCAGCGGGCCCATCGTGGTGCCCTCGTCGAGTCCGTAGCCGAGGACGACCTTGTTCAGCCGCTCCTCGAGACCGGCGACGACCTCGTCGAGGCGCGAGTTGTGCACGAAGACGCGCTTCGCGTTCATGCAGATCTGGCCCGTGGTGTCGTAGATCGCCGCGTAGAGGCGGTCGAGGTGCGTGTCGTCGATGATCGCGTCCTCGAGGAACACCGCCGCGTCGTTGCCGCCCAGCTCGAGGGTCACACGGGTGAGCGTGGAGGACGCCATCTCCATGATCCGCTTGCCGCCGTTGACGCTGCCGGTGAAGCACACCTTGGCGACGTCGGTGTTCTTGATGAGGCCGGCCATGTTCTCGTCCTTGCCGGTGACGACGTTGAGCACACCCGCGGGGAGCTTCTCGGCGATGCGCTGCACGACGCGCGTGGTGGCCAGCGGAGCCGAGGGCGGCGGCTTCACGATCGCGGTGTTCCCGGCCAGCAGCGCGTGGGGGAGGGCGGCGCCGAGGATCGCGATCGGCCAGTTGAACGGCACGATGACGGTGACGACGCCGAGCGGCTGGTAGGCCACGGTCGTCTCGACCGGGATCATCCCGGGCACGACGGGGAGCGTCTTGCCCGTGTCGACCTCGTCGGCCAGCATCAGGGCCAGGTTCCAGCGGATCTCGAGCACGAGGGCGTCGACCCACGACTCCATCCGCACCTTGCCGTTCTCCTGCGACAGGATCGCCGCGTCGGCGTCACGGTCGTCGGCGATGCCGGCGATGGCCTCGGTCATCTTCGCCGCGCGCTCCTTCGCGCTGAGCGCGGCCCAGGCGGGGAACGCGGACTTCGCGGCGGCGACGGCGTCGGCGACGTCCTCGGCCGAGGCGGAGGCGGCGTGGCCGACGACGGCGCCGGGCTTGCCCGGGTCGGCGATGGCCAGGGTGTCATCGGTGTGGCGCTCCTCGCCGCCGATGTACAGCCCGGTGCGGACCTCTGTGGTCACGGTGTCACTCATCAAGCACTCCTCTGTGCGGAAATCGGGTGAAGCGGGGGGATCGGGGTGTCCGGGTGGATCTCGTGGGCTTCATTGCACCATTCATTCACCGACATGAAAAGGAGAAACTAGTTCTCCTTCACGACCGGGGTGCCGTGGGTGTGGAAGCTCTCGATCGTCTTCATGCCCCAGGCCTGGCCCTTCTTGCGCTCCTCCGCACTCCATTCGACGACCGGCTGGTCGGGGTCGAGCAGCAGGCGGGCGCCGGCGTTGGCGAACTCGATGCGGTTGCCGCCGGGCTCCCACACGTAGAGGAAGAAGGTCTGGTTGATCGCGTGCTTGTGCGGCCCCGACTCGATGTAGATGCCGTTCTCGAGGAAGATGTCGGCGGCCTTCAGGATGTCCTCGCGGGTGTCGGGGGCGAAGGCGATGTGGTGCAGGCGGTCGCCGTGCTTGGTCCAGTCGTCGGAGTAGACCACGTCGTACGACTTGTTGTTGAAGTGGAACCACCACGCCGCGTAGCCGCCGCCGTCGATGGCGATGCGCTCGCTCTCACGACCGCCGAGGGCCTCCGCGATGAACTCGCCGTTGGCGACCACATCCTTGGCGAGGTAGTTGATGTGGTCGAGGCGGCGGGCGTTGACGCCGTGGCCGGGGAAGGCCGAGGCCTGGTTCTTCAGCGCCGGCTTGTCGTCGGTGGCGACGTAGCGCTCGGTCTCGTAGTAGATGCCCATCGCGTGCCCATCGGGGTCGCGGAAGCGGTAGGTCGGACCGGTGCCCTGCTCGCCGTCGACCCAGCCCTCGCCGAGGCCGAATCGGTCGATGGCGGCGACGCGCCGTTCCAGCGCCTCCTGGCTCGACGCGCGGAAGGTGGTGAGGCCGACTCCGGCGTCGGACGACGCGGTCAGCTTGATCGTGAACTGCTGGTACTCGTCCCACGTGCGGAGGTACGTGGAATCGCCGTCGGTGCCGACGATGCGCATCGCCAGCAGGTCGTGGAAGAACCACAGGCTCTTGTCGAACTCTGCAGTCAGCAGCTCGACATTGCCGATGTGGGCGACGTCGAAGGAGGTGGAGGCGGTCATCGGGGGTCCTCTCGGGAGGGGGTCGGGGCGGGTGCGGATGCCGCGGGTCGGGGGTAGACGGTGCCGTCGAAGATCTTGCGGGCCGTGCGCAGCGACGAAGACGACGCCGTCCACAGGCCGTCGGCGGCCCGCAGCACGCGCACGCGCGCGGGGAAGACGCCGCTCGGGTGCTCGATGCCGAGCGGCGCTCCCTCATCTGCGGGCAGGTCGGCGAGGTCGTGACCGACGGCTCCGGGGATGCGGATGCCGGCGGCCACGGATGCCGCCATGAGCACCCCGATCGCGGTGTGCACGCGCGAGGGGATGAAGGCACGGGTCGAGATCGCGCCGCCGCGGCGGGGCGGGGAGAGCAGGAGCATCTTGGGAACGGTCGCCGTCGCGGCATCCGTCACTCCCATCAGCTCCGCGGCGGCGAGGCGGACGCGCTCGATCGAGGCGGTCAGATCCGCGCGCCCCTCGAGCTCCTCCGGCGACTCGTCGCCGTCGACGTCGAATTCCGCGGCGTCGAGCAGCACCACCGGCATCCCGTTGTCGATCAGGGTGACGCGGTGGCCGTCGAGCTCCTCGGCGACGCGGCCGGTGGGCAGCACGCCGCCCTCGCCGCGCACCTCGAGCTCGATCGGTGCGGCGGTGCCGGGCACGCCGTCGATCGCGGCGTCGCCGGCGTAGTCGACGCGGCCGCCGGGCGTGGCGAAGCGGGCGTCGGCGATGTCGCCGGTGTTGAGCAGGCGGATGCGGGCGGTCGTCTGCTCGCCGCCCGCCTCGATGAGTCCGCGCTCGAGCGCGAAGGGTCCGACGGCGGCCAGCAGGTTGCCGCAGGTCTGAAGGGTGCCCACGGTCGCCTCGGCGATGCCGACCTGCAGGAAGAGGTAGTCGAGGTCGACGTCGGCGCGGTCCGATCGGGAGACGATCGCGACCTTGCTCGTGAGCGGATGCGCGCCGCCGAGACCGTCGATCTGGGCGGGGTCGGGGGAGCCCATGATCCGCAGCATCAGATCGTCGCGCTCGGCCGGCTCGGACGGCACGTCGCCGGCGAGGAAGAACGCGCCCTTCGACGTGCCGCCGCGGAGCACCATGCAACGCACGCCGTCGCGGTCGGCGTCAGTCATCCTCGGCCTCGAACTCCGCCTGGGTGACCACGCGCACGCCGAGGTCGGCGATCACCGGGCGCAGGGCGTTGAGGTCCATCGAGATCTCTCCGGCGCGATAGCGCTCGCGGTTCGCGGCCTCGCGGTCGACCCGGGCCTGGGCGGCCTCGAGCGTGGCGGCCGCCCGGGCGCGCGGCACGACGGTGACGCCGTCGTCGTCTGCGACCACGATGTCGCCGGCGCAGACGCGCACGTCGTGGAGCAGCACCGGCACGTTCACCGAGCCCGCGGTGTCCTTGACGGTGCCCTGGGCGCTGACGTGGGCGGTCCACACCGGGAAGCCCATGCCCCGCAGCTCGGCCGTGTCGCGCACCCCGCCCGTGGTCACGTAGCCGCGCACCCCGCGCACCTGCATCTGGGTGGCCATGAGGTCGCCGATGAAGCCGTACGGGGAGTCGGTCACGGGCACGACGACGATCACGTCGCCCGGCTGCGCCTGCTCGATGGCGACGTGCACCATGAGGTTGTCGCCGGGCGCGGCCTGCACCGTCACCGCGCTGCCGGCGATCGCGGTACCCGATTGCAGCGGACGGATGCGCGGACCGGCGTAGCCGATGCGGCCCATCGCCTCGTGGACGGTCGCGGAGCCGAATGCGGCCAGGGCGTCGACGATCGCGGCATCCGCTCTCGCGATGTCGGTGACGATGACGGGGCCGGCTGTCACGCCAGCACGTCCGTGACCTGCGGCAGGTAGCGCATGTACGCCTCGCCCATGGTGTCCACGGGCAGGCCGAGGTTGGGTCCGGCGTTGCGCTTGACCTGCACCCCGCGGCGGACGGCGAGAGACGTGTAGTACTCCCACATGTGCTTCTGCGCGGGCAGGCACTCCATGGCCTTGCGCTTGAGCGGGAACGCAGCGGTGATGTCCAGCAGCACGTTCGGCTTGAAGTCGGACTGCTCGGGCTGATGCGGCTCGAAGAAGAACACGGGCGGGGCGCCGATGATGTCGTCGGTGCCGGGGTAGGTGCCGTCGGAGTTCGCCACGCCGATCGCCTGGGCGAGCACCCGGGCCTGCAGGGCCATCCGCGCGGCCGCGGGGTGATCGCCGTTGTAGGGGTCGGTCAGCGGGTGGGTGAGCACGACGGTCGGCTGCACCCGGCGGTAGACGTCCACGAGCTTCTCGACGGTCGCGGTCGTCTCCAGGAGCGGGTAGTCGCCGGCATCCAGGAACTCGATGTCGGCTCCGAGGGCGGATGCCGCCGCCGTCGCCTCGTCGCGACGGATCGCCTTGATGTCCTCGAGCGACTTGCCCTGCAGCCACTGGCTGGCGGACTCGCCGCGCTCACCGTAGGAGAGGCAGACGACGTGGGCGCGCTCGCCCCGCTGGGTGGCGGCCGCGATCGCGCCGCCGGCGCGCCAGACGAAGTCGCCCGCGTGGGCGCTGACCACCAGAAGCGAGGGGGCTGTGTCTGCCAAGGGGGCTCCTGTCGCGCGGCGTCCGTGGTCGCCCCGAGGGGCGTGCTCGGCGGCGAGCGGCACGGTGCTCACAGGCAACCACACCCCTGGCGTAATGGTCAAGATTTTGGTTACAATTCTGGCTACCGCAGATGACTATGGACAGAGGTATCTGACCTCCGGTTGCCGCGGACGGCACCATCCGACGAAGAAGTGGAAGGGAACACCCATGGCCGACAACCTGCAGCAGGTCCTCGACGAGGCCGGCGACACGGTTCAGCACCTGCGCAACTCGCCGCTGGGCACCTACATCTACCCGGTGGTTCCGGCGGAGTTCAGCAACTGGCGGCGCGAGCAGAAGTCGTGGCGCGAGACGGCCGTGCTCTTCGACCAGTCGCACCACATGGTCAACTTCTTCATGTCGGGCCCCGACGCGCTGAAGCTGCTGTCGGACACCGGCATCAACAGCTTCGCCAACTTCCCGCTCAACACGGCCAAGCAGTTCGTGCCGACCGCGTCGAACGGCGGCGTCATCGGCGACGGCATCCTCTTCCACGAGGGGGAGGACGAGTACGTCTACGTCGGCCGCGCCCCCGGGGCGAACTGGCTGCAGTTCCACGCCGAGACCGGCGGCTACAACGTCGACACCCGCTACGACGACCGCTCCCCGTCGCGGCCCTACGGCGCCGCGGTGAGCCGCGAGTACTACCGCTTCCAGATCCAGGGTCCGAACGCGTGGGCGATCATCGAGAAGCTCAACGGCGGCACGCTGGACAAGGTGCGCTTCTTCCACATGGGCGAGATGACGATCGCCGGCGAGAAGGTGCGCACCCTCCGTCACGGCATGGCCGGCGCTCCCGGACTCGAGCTGTGGGGACCGTACGAGCAGCACGGCAAGATCCGCGACGCCATCCTCGAGGCCGGACGCGAGTTCGGCATCGAGCCCTGCGGCTCCCGCGCCTACTCCTCCAACACCCTCGAGTCGGGTTGGATCCCGTCGCCGCTGCCGGCGATCTACTCGAGCGAGGCCGAGCGCGCGTACCGCGAGTGGCTGCCCGCGAACAGCTACGAAGCGATCAACGCGCTCGCCGGCTCGTTCGTCTCGGACGACATCGAGGACTACTACCTGAACCCCTGGGAGCTCGGCTACGGCTCGTTCGTCAAGTTCGACCACGACTTCATCGGCCGCGAGGCGCTGGAGAAGGTCGATCCCGACGCCCAGCGCAAGAAGGTCACCCTCGCGTGGAACGACGAGGACCTCGCCAAGCTCCTGACCACCCCGATCGACCGCGACGGCACCGGCTACCAGGTCTTCGACCTGCCCAACGCGAACTACGGCTCGTCGAACTACGACGCGGTCATCGACGCGAACGGCGACACCGTCGGCCTGTCGCTGTTCACCGGCGTGACGGCGAACGAGAAACGCGGCCTGTCGCTGGCCACCGTGAACCCCGACGTGCCCATCGGCGCCGAGGTGCGCGTGGTCTGGGGCGAGCCCGACGGCGGATCCCGCAAGACCACCGTCGAGCCGCACGAGCAGCTCGCCGTCCGCGCCGTCGTGAGCCCCGTGCCCTACGCCGTCACGGCCCGCACCGAGTACCACGGCGGATGGCGCACCGCCGCAGCCGCCGTCTGACGCGCAGAAGAGGAGGGGGCGGATGCCGCGGCATCCGCCCCCTCCTCTGTCGTCGGCGATCGCGACTCGGACGACCGATCGCGCGTCAGCCGTTCGCGCGATAGACCGTCCGCGCGTAGTCGTGGTACGGCGCGGGGGCGACCGTGGCGCGGATCTCGACCTGCCGGTGGGCGGCGTCGACCGAGTGCTTGCGCGAGATCGGGTCCTCGCCCCACACGACCACGACCTCGGTGCCGTCGGCGATGTCGACGTCGAGCGTGGCCAGCGACATGTACAGCTGGTCGAACGCGATGTAGCCCGCGTCGGTCGAGATCCCGACCGGTGTGCCCTCGTGGCGCACCTCGTCCATCTGGTAGAGGCCGTAGCGGGCTTTGGGGAACTCCAGGAACTTCGCGGGGATGCCGGGCTCGACCTGCGAGCGGACGATCGCCGCGACGTCGTCGGCGTTCCACAGCAGCGTGACCTTGCGGCGCTCCGGGTCGGCGGCGATGCGCTCGAGGGCAGCCCGGCCGTGGAAGTCGTGGTCGAAGCGCACCGAGCGTCCGAGGCCGAGGTCGAACGGCGTCATGTAGTAGTCGTGGATGTCGTCGGACTGCAGGGAGCCGCCGAGGTTGCCGATCCGCGCCGCGGGCAGCCACTCCCGGTACTCGGCGAAGTCCTCGTCGAAGATCGCGGGGAAAGGCGTGGGCACCCATCCGGACTCCAGGGGCGTCGAGGAGTACGCCTTCGCGCCGACCCGCCGGATGCCGAACTCCTCGCCGGCGTCCATGATGGCGTCCCGCACCGTCTCGTTGTCCTCCCACGGCCCGAAGAACTCGAAGCCGGGCTGACCCGCCATGCCGTGACGGAGCGCCTTCACCGGACGACCGGCGATCGTCACGTCGCCGATGTGGAAGAACTTGATGTCGGGCGCGGGTCCGCCGAAGAGCTTCTCCATCACCCGGTCGGCCTCGGGGCCCTGCAGCTCGTAGCGGTAGAAGGTCGGCGGCCCCTGGCGCATGTGCGAGTTCGGGTCGAGTCGGTGGTGCACGTCCCTGCCGGCGGCCTCCGCCCTCTCGGCGTTGAAGCGCACCCAGTCGATGAGCATGTGGTGCCCGACGAGCACGAGCCCCTCCTCACCCTCGGCGATGTTGAAGAGGATGCCGTCGCCGATGAGATAGCCGTCCTTGTTCACCGAGATGAGCTGCTTCGCCACCCCGGGTCGGAACGTGCCGAAGGTGTTGGGCGAGATGCCCTCCAGCATCGGGATGAGGTCATCGCCCCAGAGGAACAGCTGCGTCATGTGGTGCGACTGGTCCATCAGCGCGACGCTGGTGTTCCAGGCCCGCTGCTCGTCGCGCCAGTTCGTGAATTCCGGCGCGACCGGGAACGTGAACGCCGGCCAGTTCTGGTTGCGCAGCAGTTCGACGGCTCCGCCCGCGCGGGTGATGGCCTCGGCCAGGGATTCGTTCGTCATCATCGACCTTCCTGTGGGTGGGGCCAGCGTACGAGCGCCGCGTCCTGCGTCGCGGGCTCGATTCCGTTGAACGGAAAGACGAGCGGATGCCGCGGCCTCCGCTCGCCGGTCGACCAGGCCGGGCCCGCGGCGTCCGTTGCGTCGCGACCCCTTCGCGCCCCGACCCCTTCGTGCCGCGACCCCTTCGCGAGACGTCGCAACACGCCGTCCGACGACGCGAGGGCGCGGCGTGTTGCGACGTCTCGCGGGGACGACTCGGCCGCTCGTCGATCGGGCCGGTCCCGCGGCGACGACTCCGGCCGCGCGTCGATCAGGCCGGGCCCTCGGCGTCCCCGTGGATCGCGAAGAACTCGCCGTGGGTGCCGCGCACCGCGTCGGCGGTGGTGGTGAACAGCCAGTCCAGCGCGGTGAGCTGCTGCGTGGTCGCGCGCCGGTACAGGCACACGTCGACCGAGGGCATGGCGAGCGGCAGGGGCTGCACGGTGAGCGGCCAGCTCCGCGCCCAGCCTTCGGCGATCGTGTCGGGCGCGGTGGCGATCAGGTCGGGCGCGGCCGCGAGCAGGGAGGGGAGGGAGGCGAAGTGGGTGAGCACGACCTCGGGGCGGTAGAGCGCGCCGGCGCGGCGCAGGGCCGCCTCCAGGGAGGGGCGCCCGGAGTCGCCGCCGACGACGACATGCTGCGCGGCGATGTAGTCCTCGAGGGTGAGGTCGCCGCCGCGCGCGAGCGGGTGGTCGTCCGACATGAGCACGGCGTAGCCCTGGCGCTTGAGCACCGTGTGCTCGAAGTCGCCGGCGACGGGTGACGACGTGATGGCGAGGTCGACGGTGCCCTCCGACAGCCAGTCGGGGAGGGCGGCGACGTCGAGGGCGACGGTCTCGAGGCGGAGATGCGGAGCCGCCCGCCGGACGGCGCGGTGGATGGCGGGGAAGTAGCCGATCTCGCCGAGCTCCGAGACGGCGAGACGCGACCGGCGCGTCGACACCGCCGGATCGAAGCCGATCGCGCCGTCGATCGTCCGGTCGATGCCGGCGAGGGCGTCGCGGAAGCCGGGGAAGAGGGTGACCGCGAGCGGGGTGGGTTCCATCGCGCGCCCGACGCGGGTGAACAGCGGATCGTCGAGGTCGCGGCGCAGGCGCGCCAGCGCCTGGCTCACGGCCGGCTGTGTGACGAAGAGCCGCGAGGCGGCGGTCGTGAGGCTGCGGGTCTCGTGGACGGCGACGAAGACGCGGAGCAGGTTCAGATCCATGACGGCCGGGCTCACGCATCCTTTCGTCTCGATAAGCGATGCTTATGCGCGATCGTAGGCCGCATGCGCTGTCATGCATAGCATCGGAGAGTCGGAACAGTCGGAACGAAGGAGTCCCCATGACCGAGTCGCTCGCCGCCGCCATCGCCCGCGCGGGTGGTGCCGTCAGCCTGCTGCGCAACGCGCAGGCACGCCCCACCGTCTTCCCGGTGACCCCGGAGTTCAGCAACTGGCGGTCGGAGCAGCGGTCGTGGCGCGAGTCGGTCGCGCTGCTGGACCAGTCCCACCACATGACCGACCTCTTCCTCACGGGTCCGGACGCGCTCCGGCTCCTCTCGGACGTCGGCGTGAACAGCTTCGCGACCTTCGCGGTCGACAACGCGAAGCAGTTCATCGCCGTGAACCACGAGGGTTACCTCATCGGCGACGCCATCCTGTTCCACCTGGCCGAGGACTCCTTCGACCTCGTCGGGCACCCGATGGTCATCGATTGGGTGCAGTACCACCTGGAGACGGGCGACTACGACGCCACGGCCGAGCGCGACGGCAACTCCCTGGTGCGCGAGGGCGACCCGC